>CAZFBN010000029.1:0-42804 GCA_964517145.1 uncultured Saprospiraceae bacterium | reverse complement strand
CAACATCACTTTTTCTTCATATTAAACTTTTTTATTAATTTTAAACAAGTTCAATAGTTGCAATTCGATGTTTAAAGCTTGAATTGAAATCTTTTAGAATACTTTATTTCCCTACGCTTGTCTATCAACTTTTCAATAAAATAAGCGTTTCTTTGGCGTGAGTTTTTATTGAAAATCCTGATTTTTTTCAGGAAGTTATTTGTATTGTGAGCAATTTACAACGTGTGTTAGAGCGGTACCGCAATGACAAGCGGACGCAGCAAATCAACGCCGCCCTTAGCGGCGAATCGCCCACCCGACTTAAAGTGACCGGCACGGTGGGCGCGCAGGAAGCCTTTGTCCTCGCCGGAACGCATCTCGCTCAGCCCCGCAGCTATTTGTTCATCGCCAACGATAAGGAGGAAGCCGCTTATTTGCAGAATGACCTGGCGGCAATTTTGGACAAGAAACCCGTCTGGTTTTTTCCTGATTCGTTCAAGCGACCCATGTATTTTGAGGCGTTGAATAGTACGAATGTGCTGCAACGCACGGAAGTCATCAACCGTATCTGCTCGTCGAGCAAGGCGAATGACATCATTGTGACGTACCCGGAGGCGCTGTTTGAAAAAGTGGTGGCACCCGAAGTGCTGAACGAGCGGCGCATTCAGATTAAAAAAGGCGAGCAACTCGACGTGGATTTTCTGATCGAAGTGCTGGTGGAATATGGCTTTAAGCGCGAAGATTTTGTGTATGAACCCGGTCAGTTTTCGATTCGTGGCGGCATTGTAGATGTGTTTTCGTATGGCAATGAATTGCCGTATCGGATTGAGTTATTTGATGAAGATGTTGAAAGCATTCGCACGTTTGATCCCTTGACGCAGTTGTCCCAACAAAATATTGCCGAGGTTTCGATTGTTCCGAATATCAATACCAAATTTTCGCGGGAGCAGAAGGTATCGCTGTTTCAGGTGCTGAAAGATGATGTAGTGATTTGGGTGAAAGATTTTCAGATTTTGCTCGACAAATTGCAGCAATGTTTTGAAAAAGCGGAAACCTTTGCCAAGACTATTTCTATTCTGAATGAGAGTGAATTAGCTGAAATTTTCCGTGACCGCGCTTTCATTTTTCCGCGCCAAGTCATCGAAGATGTGCAGGAACATCCGCTGATCCTCCTCCGCCCCCTAACCCCCCAAGGGGGAACCGCCGCCGCGCTCGGCATCAACCCTTCAACCCTTCAACCTGTCAACTTCTCTGGAAAGCCGCAACCCAGTTTCAACAAGAATTTTTCAATGCTGATCGAAGATTTGCAAAACAATTCTAAAAATCGCGTTGAAAACTACCTGTTTACTGAAAACCCCAAGCAAATTGAGCGTTTTTACGCCATTTTTGAAGATTTAAAAGCCGATGTCAACATCCATCCGATTCCGCAGGCGATTCACGAAGGGTTTGTTGATCTCGATTTGAAAATTGCGTGCTACACGGATCATCAGATTTTTGAGCGGTATCATCGATACAAATTGCGCCAGGGCTATGGCAAGGAGCAGGCGCTGAGTGCGCGTTTGCTGCGCGAATTGCAACCCGGCGATTATGTAACGCACATTGATTTTGGCGTTGGAAAATATTCTGGTTTAGAAAAATTGACGGTGAACGGACATACACAAGAGGCTGTGCGTCTGGTTTATAAAAATAATGATTTGCTCTATGTGAGTATCAACTCGCTGCATAAAATTGCACGGTACGTTGGCAAAGAAGGCACGGAGCCACAACTCAATAAACTTGGCACCGACGCCTGGAAAAACCTGAAAGCCAAGACCAAAAAGCAGGTCAAGGACATCGCCGGTGAGTTGATAAAATTATATGCCAAGCGCAAAGCCGCGCCAGGATATGCGTTTCCGCCCGACGGGTATTTGCAAAATGAGTTGGAAGCTTCCTTTATTTATGAAGATACGCCGGATCAGGTGACCGCGACTGCCGATGTGAAAGAGGATATGATGAAGCCGTACCCGATGGATCGGTTGGTCTGCGGTGATGTGGGTTTTGGAAAAACGGAAATCGCGATTCGCGCTACGTTCAAAGCGGTGGCGGATGGCAAACAGGTGGCGGTGTTGGTACCCACGACGATTCTGGCGTTGCAGCATTTTAAAACCTTCGGCGACCGGCTCAAGGAATTTGGCGTGGATGTGGATTATTTGAATCGCTTTCGTTCGACGAAAGAGCGCAAGGAGATTTTTGAAAAACTGGCAGCGGGTAAAATTGACGTGATTATCGGCACGCACGGTTTGTTAAATAAAGAAGTGAAATTCAAAGATTTAGGTTTGCTGGTCATTGACGAGGAGCAAAAATTTGGCGTAGCGGCGAAAGAAAAACTGCGGAATTTGAAAGTGAATGTGGATACGTTGACGTTGACGGCAACGCCGATTCCCAGGACTTTGCAATTCTCGTTGATGGCAGCGCGCGATTTGTCGATTCTGCGCACGCCGCCACCCAATCGCCAGCCGATTCAGACCGAAGTGCGCATTTTAAATGAAGAAGTGATTAAAGACGCGATTTATTACGAAGTGAATCGTGGCGGTCAGGTGTTTTTTGTACACAATCGCGTGAAATCCTTGCCGGATATGGTCGCCATGCTGCGCAAAATTTGCCCGGATGTGGACATTGCGATGGCGCATGGGCAAATGGAATCCGATAAACTGGAAGAAGTGCTGGTTGATTTTATTGATAAAAAATATGATGTGTTGGTTTGTACCAATATCATCGAAACCGGCTTGGATATTGCCAATGCGAATACCATTATCATTGACCATGCGGAGATGTTCGGCTTGAGCGATTTGCACCAATTGCGCGGGCGCGTGGGGCGTTCCAATCGAAAAGCATTTTGTTACTTATTCACGCCGCCGCTTTCCACCCTCACTGGCGATGCGCGTAAACGCCTGAAAACCATTGAGGAATTCTCGGATTTGGGCAGTGGCTTAAATATTGCGATGCGCGACCTCGATATTCGTGGGGCGGGAAATTTATTAGGTGCTGAGCAGAGCGGTTTTATTGCAGATATCGGGTATGAAACGTACCAGAAAATCCTGGAAGAAGCGATTCAGGAATTGAAAGAGAATGAATTCAAGGATGTTTTCAAAGAAGAACTCGAAAAAGATCGCAAATTCGTGCGCGATGTGCAGGTGGATACTGATGTGGAAATGTTGATTCCCGACGAGTATGTAAGCAGCATCAATGAGCGTTTGGCGCTTTACACGGAATTGGACGATATTGAAACCGAAGAAGCTTTGACGAAATTTGGAGAAAAGCTGCGCGACCGCTTTGGCAAGGTACCGCCGGTGGTGAAGGAATTGTTTGAAGGCTTGCGCCTGCGCTGGATTTGTCGGGAGCTGGGTTTTGAGCGCGTTATTTTAAAAAATGATAAACTACGCTGCTATTTTATTGAAAATCCGCAGTCGGTATTTTACGAAAGTAATATTTTTAAGCAAATTATACAGTTTATTGCATCGGAAGGTAATAAAAATGGATTGAGTATTAAACAATCGGCACGAAGTTTGATATTGGTAAAAGACCAAGTAAAAAGTTTGAAAAAAGCGCGGGAAGTGCTGCGTGGCATTGCAGAAACAATTGCAGAAAAAGCGCCGATTGATTAATCAAGAAACTTGTTCTTTTTTCAAATGCCGATTCAAACTTGCAACCGCCTCCGGCGTACCTACTACGTACAACAAATCTTCTTGCTGGATTTTTGTATCTGATTGAATATCAGTAATGTATTGATCGTTTCGGCGGATGGCAAGCAGATTGACGCCATAAGAACTTCGCAAATTCGTTTCCCAAAGCGGCTTGCCCACAAATTCATTTGCAGCATTTTGCACGCGAAGACAAGTTACATTCATATTCGGAATACGCAACAACTGTCGGTCATCCTCGCGGTGTGAATACGTGCGCAGCATGGCATATTTTTCTGCCCGGATTTGCTGAATAAAATGCTCAATCTCATCCAACGGCACCATGTATTGTTGAAGGGTTCGAGTAAAAATTTCAATCGAAGTTTCAAATTCTTCTGTAATCACTTCATTGGCACCCAGGCGATAAAAATCATCCATTTCGCGGATAGCGCGGGTACGCACGATGATATAAACCGTCTGACAAATGGAACGAATATTGCTGATAATGGCACGCGTAGCCGCCGAATCATAAATTGCCACTACCACCACTCGTGCTGTGTAAATTTTCAAATGTTCCAAAATAAAAGGCGCAATCGCATCCCCGTAGTAAATCGGTTCGCCTTGTGCGCGTACTTTTTGCACCGTATCAGGATTCATTTCAATAATCACGTAAGGAATGCCCGCTTGCTTGGCAGCACGAGCTACATTCTGACCATTGACACCATAACCGATGATAACTAAATGATTTTTAAGGTTTTCTAAAACAGAATCCGATTCTTTGGGTTTATTGCGCAGCGATTGCAGGCGATTCAAACGCTCCCGAATAGCCGAGTTTTCAAACAACAAATAAATTTTATTGCCACTTTGTAAAATGAAAGGTGTCAATACCATAGATAAAATTGAAATCGCCAGAAAAAACTGATACGTTGAAGGTGAAAGCAAATCATTTTGCAAACCGACATTGGATAGAATAAATGCAAATTCACCGACCTGAAACAGCGACAAACCCGTGAGCAGCACCGTGCGAAACGGATACCGAAGCACCACCACCGCCAGCGCCGCCACCAATGCCTTTACTAATATCACCAAAGCAGTTAAACCTAGAACGATTAAAATATTTGAAACAAAAAAACGCACGTCGAGCAGCATGCCGATGGACACAAAGAAAAAACTGGTAAAAATTTCCCGCAAAGGAATGATAAATCCCGTTGCCTGATGGCTGTATTCTGATTCAGAAATGACCAAACCTGCCATAAATGCACCCAGCGCCAGAGACAAGCCGATTTCTGACGTTGCCCATGCCACCGCAAAACAAATTACAATTATACTTAATATAAACAATTCCCGGCTTCGCGTGCGGGCAATTTCATGCAACAATTTTGGCACCAGGTAACGCGCACTAGCAATCACCAGTCCAATAACTAGTGCGGCTTTCAGCAATAAACTCAACAACGCCTGCACCACATCGCCGCCATTGCCGGCAATGATGGGCGTAAACAGCATCATCGGCACCACGATAATATCTTGAAAAATGAGGATGGCGAGTACAATTCTACCGTGCGGACTGTTGACTTCGTTTCGTTCTTGTAATAATTTTAATACAATCGCGGTACTACTCAAAGAAAATAAAAAGCCGAGCATGATCGCTTCCCCGCCCGAATAGCCAAATAGTTGAGCAGCAAGATAGGTAATCAAAATAGTTAAACCCATCTGCACGGCTCCGCCGATGAGCACAATGCGCTGAATGGAAGCCAGTGTTTTCAAAGAAAATTCCAATCCAATAATAAAAAGTAAAAAAATGACGCCAATCTCCGCCAGCATTTCCACATCATGTGTCCGATCACCAATGAGACTCAAGCCGCTCGGACCTACAATCACGCCGGTGAGCAACAACCCCAGAATAGGCGGCAGCTTCATCCGCTGAAAAATGTAAATCACTACGGCAGATAAACCCAAAATAATGACAATCTCCTGGAGGAGCGGTAGATGCATGCGCTTTTTGCTTTATAGTTTGAAAAAAATAGAATACGATTCAGCCGATGGGATGAGTAGGGGCTGTTTAAATGGTAACGCCGAAAGGAAAAAAAGGTTGGTGCAACAACTAACGGCGAAATTCCTTAAAATTCGTGGCAATGCCCAAATGATTCAAGCCGCCGGCAATGTGATAAATGGTGCGACCATAGTCAATTCGGAAGCGATTCACTTTAATGCCCACGCCAAAAGAAAAACCGGCAAGGCTGCCTAAGTTGCTCACTGTCAGCTCTCTACGTAGGAAGTGATTGTAACCCAAACGCAATCGGAAATTTTCTTTCGCACCGATTAGCAACTCGCCATTGAAAATAAAATGCCGGAATAAATTATCCGTAAAAATGGCAAAATCGCTTTCGCCGGTATTGTCTTCACCAAAGAAAATGGGTTCATCTTCTCGATTTGGGTCATTGTAGCGAATGTTCCAGTCCTGTAAATTGTGATAAATGATGGAAAATCGGAAAGGCAGGTAACGCAGTTTTTTCGAGATACCAACTTGAATTTCAAAGGGTAATGGTTCAAAATTTTCTTCAGTATAAGTGGAAATCTGGCTGCCGACATTTTTAAAAACAATCGTTGCCACAAAACGGCTCGCGGTATCCGAATAAGTTGCGGCAATGTCCGACGAAAAGCCAATGGAATTGTACGTTTCCAATCTGGAAGTGATAAATTTCAAATTTGCACCCACCGTGATTCTTTCATCAATCGGGCGGGAAGCGCCCAGCACAAATGCATTTTCATTCGCTTGAAAGGTGCCTTCTACATCGCCGAATTCATTGGTTAAATTAAATTCACCATAATTAACATACTGAATACCAGCATGAAATGTCATTTGCAATTTGTCAAAATATTGCCCATACGACGCATATCCATTTGAAATGCTGCCCAGGTGAAAATTGTGCTGAAAGGAAATTTGCTGGTGCATCAGTGGATTGAGCAGGGAAGGATTCGCGTACGCCAGATTCACATCATCGTCCACCACGGTAATCAAATTGCCCGCCAAGCCACTCACCCGCGCCGAAGGCGACAAATTCAAAAAAGCAAACGTATGCTGCCCGCCCAACTGCGCGAGGCTCATTTGCAAAGAAGTCAGTATTAAAATTGAAATAAGTAAATATTTTTGCATATATTTTAATGTCATAACTAAATAGTTATTACTATTTGAATTGCCAAAGCTTTTTGCAGTCACAAAACAAGCTAGAAATGCTTATCACAAAAACACAAAAACTTCAGGAAATCTTGTGTGGAATGTTGCAAATTTGTCTTTTCGTGACGGATTTTTCAAGCGCCTCGATTCAGAATAATTGATCTGCCAAAGATAGCTAAATTGGACGGAAGTGAGAACCTTGTTTGAAAATACCGGGAATGTGTACCTTTGCCTTATTTTAAAAAATACGAACACCTATGTACAAATTCTGGATACTTTTTGCAAGTCTCTTTGCTGCGCCGCTGTATCTTTTAGGTCAGAATCAACCGGGTACCCCTTTAGGCATCAAAAGAGCACACGGTAAAATTGTACTGGATGGTCAAATTGATGAAGCGGACTGGCAGGAAGCCAATGTCGCCGACAATTGGTATCAAAATTTTCCGACGGATACTGCAAGAGCGATCTTTCAAACCGAAGCCCGATTGACGTTCGACGATGATTTTTTGTACGTATCTTTTGTTTGTTATGACGATGAAACGCCCAATATTATCAGTTCGCTGCGCCGCGATTTTGATTATGATCAAAATGACAATGTGGGAATTAATCTTGGACCATACAACGACAAGCTCAATGGCTTTTTCTTTGTCGTCACGCCGGCAGGGGTGCAAATGGAAGGTACCGTGACCGGGGGCGGTACGGACGACAATTCGTTCAGCACCTTCTGGGATAACAAGTGGTATTCCAAAGTGACGCGCTATACGGATCGTTGGGTGGCAGAGTTGGCGATTCCTTTCAAGAGTTTTCGCTATCGCTCGGATATACGCGAGTGGAACATTGCCATGGATCGCTGGGATCTGAAGCGCAACACCAAATCATCCTGGATTCACACGCCGATTCAGTACATCACGGGATCTTTTCCCTACAGCGGTCAATTGATTTGGGAAGATCCGATACCGAAAGCCAAGATGAATATTTCATTTATACCATATATTGCCGGTCAAACTTCGAGCGACCGCGAGGTCACGCCTAGCGAACAATCGTCTGATATTCAGGCGGGTTTTGATGCAAAAGTAGCCGTCACGCCCTCTTTAAATCTCGATCTCACCGTTAATCCCGATTTCTCGCAGGTGGAAGTGGATCGGCAGGTCATCAACCTCACGCGTTTTGAATTTCAATTTCCTGAACGGCGGCAATTCTTTCTGGAAAACAGCGATTTGTTTGCGCTCGCAGGCTATCCTGATGCGCGTCCCTTTTTCTCGCGGCGCATTGGTTTGGTGCGCGATTCATCGGGGCTGTTCCAGCAGGTGCCTATTGCCTTCGGTGCGCGGTTGAGCGGCTCTTTAAACGAAAAATGGCGCATCGGATTGATGAATATGCAAACCCAGGAGAAAGAGGAATTTGGGCTGCCCGCGCAAAACTACACGGTCGCTGCCGTGCAACGCAATTTCTGGGCACAGTCCAGCTTTACGGTTAGCTTTGTCAACAAAGCATCCCTGCGGGTAGAATCGGGCGATTCGACCAAATATTTTGCCGAGGGCGTATTCCGGCAGGTACAAACGGGCGACAAACAGGTGTTGCGACCCAATACTTACAACCGCGTAATCGCCGCCGATCTGGAAATGCTGAGCAAAGATGCCAAATGGTACCACAGTTCTTTTATTGGCAAGTCGTTTGATGATTTTAATAATCGGGAGAACCTGGCTGGGCTGCTGTTTTCCAGCTTTCAGAACCGCAATGTAAGCGTGTTTGTGGGATACAATTTTGTCAATGAATTTTTTAATCCTGAAGCGGGCTTTGCGCCGGGCATTCGCGTTTATCCGGGGCAATATACTTTTTTTAGCAATGCAGGTTACACTTTTTATCCGAAGAGCAAGCAGATCATTCGCATGGGGCCGAGCCTCGAAGCCAATTCTACTTACATACCTGGCGGCACCAATACCGACCGCAGCCTGAATCTGGGGTATAACATTACTTTCACCAATGCATCCGAGCTGAGCCTTGCATTCAACAGCGTTTATCAGCGATTGACTTTTGATTTTAATCCTATTGATTCCGAAAGATATACCCCTTTTTTAGAAGGCGAAGCATACAGCTGGAATTCGGTATCCCTTGAGTATGAGAGCAATCCGCGCCGTTTGTTCAACTATGAATTGTCAGCAACGTATGGCGGTTTTTACAATGGTACCAATTTCAACCTGTCCGGAGAATTGACTTATCGCTATCAACCTTACGGCAATATCTCCTTGCGTTTTGATTACAATGACTTGCAATTGCCTGAAAATTATGGCGCTGAGCAATTGTTCTTAATTGGACCGCGGATTGACTTGACCTTCACCGACAAATTGTTCCTGACGACCTTCGTTCAATACAATAACTTGTTGGACAATGTCAATCTCAATGCGCGTTTTCAATGGCGTTACAAGCCGACTTCTGATATTTTCCTGGTTTATACGGAGAATTATTTGCCTGAAAATTTGAATAGTAAAAATCGTGCGCTGGTTTTTAAAGTCACCTATTGGCTGAATTTATGATCTAATATAAAATGATTCATTTTTTGTAATAAGGGCATGTTTAAAAATAAAAATTCAATTTTTATCCAATCGGTTAAGAATAATTTGGCAATTTTCCCAGAGAATACATGCTTCCGAACTTTGTACGGTTTTTTCATAATGAGTGCCGACGGAAGAAATTTAACCAATGAGATGAGAATAGGCTGAAATGAAAAATCCCTTAACTTTCTTTACAAGAAGAAGTTAAGGGATTTTCACTTTGCTTTGGAGGTCAGGAGCGGAATCGAACCGCCGTACGAGGTTTTGCAGACCTCTGCCTAACCGCTCGGCCACCTGACCATTTGTTACCTTGCTCGGTTAGAATTGCAAAGGTAAATCATTTTTTACAATTGCGCCATTCTTTTTTTCGAGATTCCAAATTTTATCAAACGACATACAGCTTTATAACTTATCTTACCAGCAAAACAGTTCCCGCTTTTTGAATTGTCGTGTTGTCAGTTCGCTCCATTTTAATCAAATAGGTATAAATCCCTTGCGGTGCGTCCTTGCCGCGGCTACGTCCGTCCCAGCCTTCGCTGAAAGAGCGCGTTTCAAAAATCAGATTGCCCCAGCGATCAAAAATGGACATAGTATAACCGACGGGCTCTCCAAATTGCAAGTAAGGACGAAACTCGCGATTGGTACCGTTGGGTGCAAAGGCATTTGGAATGTAGATACCAGCTTCCTGGCTAGAGCAGGCAGTGTTGGAGCGCGATTGAATTTCTTGCATTTTGCCGTCGGGCAACGTGACAATTGCTTTTGCCAAAACGTAATAACAAGCCGTAGCCTGATTCGCATTGGTCAAATCCACCCGGTCGGTCAATTCTCGCGTATTCGCATCCGTTGTGCCGACTAAAACGGGAGCGGCGTTGGCTTCCACCCGATACAATTCATACGTTAAATTGGTCGCATTTTGATTGATATAGCTCGTCCAGCGCAGCACATTGTTACCAGCCGTACCCTGAGCGGCACTTTCTAAAAAAATGGTAGCCACCTGGTTGGATGTTATTTCCACATCGCAGGCATCTTGTGTTTTAATTTGATAAAAAATAGCCCCTTGACTTGGCGTTGCGCCTCGATCGCTCAAGGTATTCGACGCATTGAGCACAGGAGGAGGCGTGGTTTGGGTATTAATATTGGTAAAAGTAGTTCCATTGAACGAACGTTGAATAAAAACATTTTTTAATTGCGCATCTGTATTCCAAATCCAACTGACGGCGACCAGCGTATCCACAACTACACTCGCATTGGTGATGAGCAACTGAGTGATGCCGGGAACGACATTTACAGTCAAACAAGCCTGACTGGAAACCGCGCCATTCCCCGTCACGCTTTCTACTGCTCGTACCGAAAAACAATATTCGATATTGGCACCTGCATTTTGAAAAGTATAGGTTGTGGCATTTCCTGCTGCTTCGCCCACTTTGCGCGGCGCTCCGCCATTTTCACTCAACAGAATTTCATGTTTTTCAATCGGATTTTTCCAGTTTTTATACAGTGCCCACTCCAGTTTCACCGTGCGATCACAAGCACTTGCCCCCACTGCTTTCAACAGCAGGGTACTATGCGCCGGAGGAATCAAGCTGCCATTGCCACAGCGGTCGAGCGTTGTTACGTAATAAGTTTCCACTTGTTCATTGGCACGTGCCAAAGTGTCGAGGTAAGTCGTGCCATTGATAACCGTATCAATAATGGTGGTGCCCGCAGGCAAATTTTTGGAAATCACGTAAGCATAAGCCTCAGGTGAAGGACTCGGTGTCCAGGTAAGGCGCACCTGACCATTGGTATCCACAGAAGCAGCGCTGATGCTGGGTGCCTCCGGAATCCGATTATCCAATGTATCCGAAGATAAAATTGGCTGACCAGGACAATTGTATCGGCTTTGCAAGTAATAAAATCGGCGGTTGGTGCCTGCTCTTTCGTGAAAATAACTCGTTTGGTTGGCATCGGTAATCGTGTCCAAAGAAGTGTAAGGACCATTTTGATCCTGGCTGGTATAAACAATATAACTAATGAATGCCCCACAGGTATTGGTCGGAACCTCCCAACGCAAGGTGTCATTGGTGACACAAAGGAAGGCTGGCGCTTGTACTTGCGCCTCCAAAGGGCTTGTTTTGAAACAACATAAAATTCCAAGTATCAAAATGGTGAGATTGGCAGCGGAGGAAAATTGTTTTCCGCTGAATCGATCATTACATCCTTCTTTGCTTTTTATTTCCAGCTTTCCCATTTTCCAAATTTTCATTGTTGCACTTTTTCCTTAAAAATGGCTTCCAATCGCTCCATTGGATAACGATCGGCTAAGCGATATTCCAACACAAAAGTGGGCGAAATGTCTTTCCTAAAATAAACCAACCCCAAATCCTTGGCGTACCATTCCACACTCGCATATTGTTGCTCAAATACGCCTTCCTGCCGTTGTTCCATCAGCTCTTTTACTTCAAATACGACTGCATCATAAGACCGGGTATTAAAAACAAAAGTGGTGTCGCCGATGTACCGCCGATTTTTTACCAAAGTATAAGTTGCTTGCTGCGCGGGCGATTGCCAAGTTGTTTTGAATAAAAAAATACCGCCAGAATCCCTTACTTCAAACGGAAAAATGCTTCCTGCTATTATCTCTGCTTCGATTTGCTGCTGTTTGCCGGTGGTGTCATTTTCAAAAAGATACAAACTGTTTACCAGCATGCCATTGCTTACTTCCTCCTCGCGCAGTAGCTGCATGGGTGTCAAAGTGGCAGGGTCATAGTGCGTACTTGTAAGATAAAGCGCGCTGTCCGTTTCAACAGAACGATAATACCAATAATCCGGCGCCAGGGTGTCCAAATTCACCGAATGATATTCATATACCAAGCCATCTGTTAATTTTTGCAATGGAAAGTAATAATCCCGAATATTTTTCGTGTCGGAGTTACAACTTATTATAAAAAAAGTATAAATGATGAATAAAATCCAGCGAGTCATCCTGTAAATCATTTTATAATGCAATTTTTCTGGTGCTTTTTCATGCGTTCCCATCAAGTCAACCTACTTTTAAAAGAAAATGTTTTCTGTTGGAATAAGTAAGTGCTGCTTGGGTTTTGAAAAATTCAAAAACACTGAATTTGTCAATTTGTCAGCGGCTAAGCTTTGGTACAATATCTGTGCAAGAATAGAAAGTCTTTCTGCGCAATCTATTGTATCTTTGTAGGCATTTTCATAAAAGTGTGGAGGCGTGCCGGTTGCGTTCTTCCTTTTTAAGAAAATCTCCGAGGTCAACATAATTTCAACTGTCAACCGTTCTTATCGGGAGGCAACTACTAATACGAAATCAAGACATATGTTCAATTTTATAAGTAAATCCATCAAAAGCGTCTTCGGAACCAAGTATGAGCGGGATGTGAATGCGTATCTGCCAGTGGTAGAGGCAATTAACGAACACTCCGAAGCGTACCAATCCCTTAGTAACGACGAGCTGCGCAACAAAACGCTGGAATTCAAGCAGCGCATTGCCGAGCACCTCGCAGGTATTGACGAAGACATGCGTGTCTTGCACGAGGAAGCGGTCAATGAAGAAGACATTTCGCGTAAGGAAGAGCTTTTTGCTGAAATGGACAAACTCCAGGAGGAGCGCGATAAAGAACTGGAAGTCATTTTAAAAGATATTTTGCCGGAGGCATTTGCAGTGGTGAAAGAAACAGCGCGCCGTTTTACCAAAAACGAAACCTTGACGGTAACGGCTACGCAGCATGACCGCGACTTGGCGGCTAGTTTGAATAAAAATTATGTCAAAATCGAAGGCGATCAAGCCACTTGGAAAAACCAGTGGGTAGCTGCCGGTGGCGACATCACCTGGAATATGGTGCACTACGATGTGCAGCTCATTGGGGGTATGGTGTTGCACGATGGTAAAATTGCCGAGATGGCAACCGGTGAAGGTAAAACCTTAGTGGCAACGCTACCTGCCTATCTCAATGGTTTGAGCGGACAAGGGGTGCATGTGGTAACAGTGAACGATTACCTGGCTCGTCGTGACTCGGAATGGGTGGGTCCTATTTTTGAATTTTTATTCCTCACCGTTGATTGTATCGACAAATATCGCCCGCATTCGGAAGAGCGTCGCCAGGCTTATCTCTCGGACATTACTTACGGTACTAACAACGAATTTGGCTTCGACTATCTGCGCGACAATATGGTGCGCTCCAGCGATGAAATGGTACAGCGCAAACTCCATTTTGCAATGGTGGATGAGGTGGACTCCATTTTGATAGACGATGCACGTACACCGTTGATTATTTCTGGTCCAGTGAGTCACGACAGCGAAGATGAAGAATATGTCAATTTAAAGCCTTTTGTAGAACGCCTCATGGGGGCTCAGCAACGCTTAGCAACCCAATATTTGTCAGAAGCCAGAAATCTGGTGAAACAAAGCGTTACCGGTTACAAAGAGGGCGAAGCTGGCATGTCGTTGCTGCGTGCTTATCGCGCTTTGCCCAAGTCTCGCCCGCTCATTAAGTTTTTGAGTGAGGATGGGATGAAGGTGATGTTGCAAAAAGCGGAAAACTTCTACATGCAGGAGCAGTCGAAAAACATGCACCTGGTGGATGAGCCGCTTTATTTTACCATTGATGAAAAAAACCGACAGGTAGAGCTGACCGAACTTGGTGCAGAATATTTAGCAAAGGGTCAGGAAGATGCGGATATGTTCATTGTGCCAGACATTACCTCGCGCATGGTGGACATTGACAGCGATGAGGAATTGAGTAAAGAAGCGAAAGAGCAAGCGAAAAACCAATTGGCACAAGAGTTTGCGATTAAATCGCGCCGCCTGCACGCCATGAACCAGTTGCTAAAAGCTTATACGCTTTTTGAACGCGATGAAGAATATGTGGTGATTAATGGCGAAGTGAAGATCGTGGACGAACAAACCGGTCGCTTAATGGAAGGGCGTCGGTATTCGGATGGTTTGCATCAGGCATTGGAGGCAAAGGAAAACGTGAAAGTGGGTGAAATCACTCAAACGTATGCCACTGTCACTTTGCAAAATTACTTCCGCATGTACCACAAACTGGCAGGTATGACCGGTACTGCGGAAACGGAAGCAGGCGAATTCTGGCAAATTTATAAACTGGATGTCGTCGTTATTCCAACGAATCGAGTGATTGTTCGGGATGACAAGCAAGATTTGGTTTTTAAAACGGCGCGCGAGAAATTCAACGCAGTAATCGACGAAATTGTCAAGCTAAGTGAAGCGGGGCGTCCGGTACTCGTTGGTACGACTTCGGTGGATATTTCTGAAAAGTTGAGCCGATTATTGAGCCAGCGAAAAATTGATCACAATGTGTTGAATGCCAAGCAACACCAGCGCGAAGCGGAAATTGTAGCAGAAGCTGGTAAGCCTGGCAAAGTGACCATTGCTACGAACATGGCAGGTCGTGGTACGGATATTAAAATCAACGATCAGGTGAAAAAAGCGGGCGGTTTGGCAATCATCGGTACGGAGCGCCACGAGTCGCGCCGGGTGGATCGGCAGTTGCGCGGTCGTTCCGGTCGCCAAGGTGATCCAGGTACTTCCCAATTCTACGTTTCACTCGAAGACAACCTGATGCGTATGTTTGGCAGCGAACGGATTGCTTCGCTCATGGATCGCATGGGACACAAGGAAGGCGACGTGATTCAGCACTCAATGGTGTCAAAATCTATTGAACGCGCTCAAAAGAAGGTAGAAGAAAACAACTTTGGCATTCGCAAACGCTTGTTGGAATATGACGACGTTATGAACATTCAGCGCGAAGCCATTTACAGAAAACGGCGCAACGCGTTGTCGGGCGAACGTTTGGCAGTGGATTTGAATACCATGTTCCGCTCGCAGATTGAAAACCTGGTGGGCGATCATAAAACCAATGGTGATTTTGAAACCTTCCGTCGGGATGCGCTTAGCAATTTGGGCATTGACCCACAGATGGATGCGATTGATTTTAAAGAGGGTTCGGTAGCAGAGGTCGCGGATCGTATTGAATCACAATTCAATGAATTTTACCATCGTAAAACCTCGCAAATAACCAATGCGCTGCTGCCAGAAATAAAGCAAGTGCATGAAACCCGCGGCAATCATTACAAACGCATTCTGGTGCCTTTTAGCGATGGGCGTTCTCATCCGCTGATGATTACGGCAGATATTGAAGATGCCATTAAGTCCAACGGCAAATCCATCATGCGTGACATTGAAAAGGCGGTGACACTAACCATTATTGATGAAAAGTGGAAGGAACACCTGCGTAGTATGGACGATTTGAAAGAATCGGTGCAAGCTGCTTCTTTCGAGCAGAAAGATCCGCTGGTGATTTATAAAATGGAGGCATACAATTTGTTTGAACAATTGATTGGCGAAGTTAACGAATCTGTAACTTCTTATTTGTCAAAGGGTTTGCTGGTTTTGCCGGACGGTAGATCATTGGAACAAGCACGAGAACAACGCACTGACAACAGCAAGGTGCGTACCAACCGTGCCGCTGATCCGGTTCGAGCTGCGGCAGAAGCAGTCAGCCAAACCAAGATTGAAACCGTGCGCCGTACCGATGTAAAAATAGGTCGCAACGATCCCTGTCCTTGCGGCAGTGGCAAAAAATACAAGCATTGTCACGGCAAGTGACATTTATAAAGAATTAAACAAAGGGCGTCGGCTGAAAAGTGGATGCCCTTTTGCTAGTTAAAAAACAAAACATGAAACCCTATTCTTTTTTATTCGCCTTATTGATTGTAATGGGCTGCCAGGATGCTAACAAATTAAAGCCCACTTTTGTAACGGAGCCTACGCCAACGGATACCGACGATCCAGCCATCTGGATTCATCCTACTGACCCGATGCAAAGCCTCATTCTTGGCACCGACAAAGGCGATGCGAACGGCGGCGTTTTTGTTTTTGATTTGAAGGGTACATTGCTCAAAGACAAAAGTATCGTCAACTTGCCGCGCCCGAACAATATCGATATAGCATACGATTTTGTGTTGAATGGCGATACAATTGACATCGCCGTTTTCACCCAACGCAATGGCGACAACCTCCGCGTACTGCGTGTGCCCGACATGACATTCATCGATGGCGGCGGTATTCCAGCTTTTGCAGGCGAGGAGGTGCAGGCGCCGATGGGTATTGCATTGTACAAAAAACCTGAAACGGGCGAGATTTATGCCATTGTGAGTCGCAAAAGCGGGTCAGATGGGAGTTACCTTTGGCAATACCTGCTGCAAGACAGTGCTGGTGTGATCGTGATGGAGCCAGTGCGTAAATTCGGTGCGTTCAAAGGTGGCAATGAAATCGAGGCTATCGCCGTGGATAATGAAATGGGCTATGTGTATTACTCCGACGAAGGCGCAGGCATACGAAAATACTACGCCGACCCTGACAGTAGCAATGTTCAGCTAGAATTCTTTGGAAATCAAGGTTTTGTAGAAGATCACGAAGGTATTTCAATTTATAAAACCGGCGATAGCACGGGCTACCTTTTAGTTTCCGACCAGCAAGGCAATCGTTTTCACGTATTCACGCGCGAAAGCCCGCACAAGCGACTTGCCATCATTCCTGTTTCTACCAATGAAAGCGATGGTTCCGAGGTGACGAATGTGGCGTTCGGTGATTTGTATCCAAAAGGTTTTTTTATTGCCATGTCGGACAACCGAACATTTCAAATTTATAAATGGGAGCAGTTGGAAGAAAGGATTTTGGAAAAAGCGAAGAAGTAGCATCTGCTTTGATACTCAAAATCAGATACTGGAATCATTCTCTTCCACCAAATGCTCAGCGGCGAAGTCGTGTTAACCGGTTTTGAAGTGAATTTAGCCGCTTTATTTGAGTAAAAATAGTTTTAAGCGTTCAAGCTGATCGGTGTTCAACAAATCCACTCCCGCTTTTTGCAACATCTCCCAAACTTTCTCGCTTTCTGGTGTTGCCCAAAGGCGCACTTTCTGTCCATTAGCGTGGGCTGCCGCCGTCAATGTTTGTAGCTTTTGCAGGTCAGCCGCCGAAATTTCAGTATTGCCCGTCCATTTTAGAATATTGTAATAATTGTCGCTAATCACCGGCATAAAGTTCGCATCGTACTTGCCCACCTCCCCTGGGCGACCATCAATGCCGACCCACCTTTTTTTCGCTGCTTTTACAAGCTCTATCGGGCGGTCGCCAGACAGAAAAATCGTCACCGCACCTTGCTTTTTCCGCCCATTATGATAGCGTGTCAGCATTTTTTCAAACGGCGTCAATTGCTTTTTTAACACCTCATACACCGCTTCGCCTTCCGCCTTGATGTCAATCATCAAATAAAAATCGCTTTTGTATGCTGGATAAACCGAACCTTTATTTTGTTTTACCAAATTCCACAAAGGCTGCAAATACAAGTTTTTCAAAGTGCGCTGAGGATCAGGTGTTTGCGGGCGATCATGGTACACATACAATTCGCCATCAATCAAAAAAATATCCGCTTCAATGCTTGTAAAACCCTGTTCTAGCGCATCGAACAAAGGGCGCTTGTGTTCATAATCATTGTGCGCGTGCGCGTTGGGTAAGGGTACAACCTGGCTTTGTAAAAATTCACCATAAAAAAGAGGCAGTAGAAGGAGTAAATAACGCATGAGCGGTTTATTTTTTTAACAATTTTTGAGGCGAAAATACAGAACAACCCGCTGGGCAAGCCTTTAGCAATGTTAATTCTACTTTATTATTTCCAAGCCACCATTGCTTCATAAGTTAAAACTTTCTTATTTTTGTACAAAATCCAATCGCAACACCTCCCTAATTCTAAAGAAAATTTTATTTTGCATATCCTAAATTTGGAAAAAAGCGTTAGTGCTTTAACGTAGTTTTTTAAAATTTCAATTTTAAAATATGAAGCGACTGTTAAAATTCTCCGTAATTGCCGTGACACTGGGGCTTTTTCTAGCTGCCGGTATTCCTTCTGACAACGGCAACAAGTATTTTGAAATCACCAAAAACATTGAAATATTTGCAAATACGTATAAGGAATTAAATACGTATTATGTGGATGAACTCGACCCTGGCAAGCTCATGCGCGTAGGCATTGATGCGATGGTGAATTCACTCGATCCTTTTACGAATTACATTTCAGAAAACGATATTGAAGGCTATCGCCTGCTCACCGAGGGCAAATACAATGGCATTGGTGCGCAAAGCCGCAAAATGGGCGATTTTATCACCATTACTGAATTGTACAAAGATCAGCCGGCGGACAAGGCTGGCTTGAAAATTGGCGACCAGATCGTAGCGGTGGATGGTAAAGATGCCAAAGGCAAAACGCTGGAGGAGTTGGATGACATTCTGCGCGGATTTCCTGGTACAGCGGTGGAACTAACCATTCGTCGCCCCGGCAAAAGTGGCGATATGAAAGTGATGCTCACCCGCGAAGAGGTGGACGTGCCGAACGTGCCTTACCACAGCATGGTGTCGGATGACATTGGTTATGTGACACTTACGACCTTTACGCGTGACGCTGGTCGGAATGTGGCAAATGCGGTGAAAGAATTGCGCGAAAAAAATCCGAATTTGAAAGGCATTATTTTTGATTTGCGCGACAACGGCGGTGGTTTGCTGAATGAAGCTGTAAATGTTGCAAATGTGTTTATCCCTAAAAATGAGCTGGTTGTGACAACAAAAGGCAAAGTGAAAGAGTGGGATCGCGCATTCAAAACGCTTAATTCTTCGGTGGACGAAAAAATTCCGCTGGCAGTAATTATTGACAAAGGCTCTGCTTCGGCTTCTGAAATCGTGTGCGGTGTGATTCAGGATTATGACCGCGGCATCCTGCTGGGGCAGCGTTCTTATGGCAAAGGCTTGGTGCAAAATACGCGCGACGTGGGTTACAACGCCAAAGTGAAATTGACTACTGCCAAGTATTACATTCCGAGCGGTCGCTGCATTCAAAGTGTAGAATATCAAAATGGAGAGCCCGTCAACATTCCTGACAATAAGCGTACGCCTTTTAAAACGCGCAGCGGGCGCACGGTACTAGATGGCGGTGGCGTGAAGCCGGATATTGTGCTGGAGCACCCGGAAGACAATCCAATTGTAAAAGCGCTTGTCAATCAAGAAGTTATATTTGATTATGCGACTCAATATGCCCTCAAGCATCCAAATATTGCGGAGCCTCAGGCGTTCCGTTTTACAGAGTTTGACGATTTTGTGAAGTATGTGGAAGGGCGCAATTTTACTTACGAAACCGATAGCGAAAAACTGTTGAAGCAATTGAAAGAAAAGTCGGGTAAAGACGGCTTTACGCTGGAAGCAGAAATTAAAGTGATGGAAGCCAAAATCAAATCCGAAAAGAAAACAGACGTGGTGGCGTTGAAATCGGCGCTGGTAGATTTGCTTGAAAAAGAAATTGTAGGTCGTTACTATTACCAAACCGGAAAAATTAAAATCGGCTTGCGCAACGATCAAGAAATCGAAGAAGCCATCAAAGTGCTGCGCGACAACGCTCGTTATCAGCAAGTGCTGAAAGGCTAATTTTTTGAAGCCATAAAAGAAGGGGGGTCAGAAGTCGGATTGCCGGTTTCTGACCTCTTTATTTTAATTATTTACACGCCATAATATATTATTGACTTTCCATTCATCAAATTTTGATACACAGGAGTTATTTTATTTCGTTTTATAATGCAATATCACAATTCCGCTGTTGCAAGTAATGGATTTTCTCAATTCTAAGGATTGCCAACTGTTCAATTGCTCAAAAGCGGAAACGCCTTTACCCATTGCAATAGGATTTACAAAAAAATGAAACTCATCGATCAAGCCCTCTTTGATGAGCGCCGCCACAAATGCGCTACCGCCATACATGATCATGTCTTTGCCGGCTTGGTTTTTGAGTCGGTTGACTTCGGCTTTCAGATCGCCTTTTGCAAGTTCGGTCTTCTCCCAAATGGATTGATCCAAGGTTTTTGTAAAAACAATCTTTTTCGCATTCACAATTCGGGTTGCCATTTCATACATCGGGTCAGTTGTATTTTTCACCGTTTCCTGCCAAAATGGGATATAACTTTCGGCTAATTTCCTGCCAATCAGAATGGTATCCGAAGTATCGAGCAGATCAAGGACGTATGGTTTTATGCCATCGAGGTCCCAGGTTACCCATTTTTGTTCATCATTTGGTCCGGTGGAGTTAAAACCATCCAAGGAAACCTGCATTTGCAATTTGAGTTTTCGCATGCTTGCTATTTTTTAATGGTCTGTAAAATTTCGTCCAAGTTTTCTAATGTCATTGTAAAGCCTTCTTTGAAGCCCATCTGAATCATTTGTTCTATTCTTTCAAGCGAGTCATTGTAAATTTTTATACTCACTATAGTAATGCCGTTTTGTTCTGTAAAAGTTAAGTCCCAATCAGAACCCGGCAATTGAGGGTTTTCATCTTTGTCTGCAAAAGCATTCAAATATTTGAAATTAATTTTTGGAGTAATGGAAGTATATTGCTGAATTGCCCACATCTCTTGCCCTTCGGAGCTAACCATGGCGTAAAATCTTCGTCCACCAACTTTAAAGTCCATGGCTTTGGTTTTGGATACATAAGGTTTCGGCGCCCACCATTGATCCAGCAGTTCAGGCTCTGTCCAAGCCGCCCACACTAGCTCAAGGGCTGCATTAAACGATCTTTCTACCTTTACTTGTTTGTTTTCCTTGTCCACAACGAAATTGAAAAGAATTGCTTGGCTCATTTTTTATTGTTTTTAAGGGTGGATAATACGTCGTCTAATTGGCTAAAACGATCCTGCCAAATCTGCCGGAATTGCTCCAACCAAGTATCAACTTCTTTTAACTGATTCATTTCCAATTGATAATAAATTTCCCTGCCTTGCTGTTCGGGCTTCACCAAGCCACATTCCGCCAAAATGCGCAAGTGCTTTGACACCGCTTGCCGCGTTGTGTTTTGAAAATGCTCTGCAATTGCATTCGGCGTCATCGCCTGCAAAGCAACCAACCCAATAATGGCGCGCCTTGTCGGATCTGCAATCGCCTGAAATACATCTCTTCTCATGGGCAAAATCCATTTTATGCAACCAATTGATTGCAAATATACGTGCAACTATTTGGTTGCGCAAGTTTTTTTGCGGAATTTTTTATCAAAATGATGAAAGGTTGATCTGACAGAGAACAATTTTTGATAAATAGTTGAATATGAATTCATTAAAAGGTGATAAACACATTTACTCTACTTCAATGGTTCCATCAAAATCCCCATATAATTCTTCACGCCCTCAAAATAATTGCCCAGACGCAAATTTTCATTTTCGCTGTGTTGGTTGTTGTCATGATTGACCGTTGGCGCGATAACTGCCGGAATACCAAGCGTTTGTACAAAAGGCTGAATCGGAATCGAGCCGCCGCCAGTGCGGATTTTCACGGGCTTTTCGCCAAAAGTGCGCGTCAACGCCGCATCGAGCCATTTGCCGATTTCGGTATCAAAAGGCGTGCGGAAAGCGCCGTAGGAAATTTCGTAGCCCATGGAAACGAGTTTCGGATATTTTGAGCGCTCCTCATCGGTCGGTTCGGTTTGAAGAATGTGAAAACCTTGACTTTCAATATGTTGTCGGATTAAACCAATTAAACGTTCCGGGTCACTTTCTTTCACCAATCGAATATCCAGATTTGCAACGGCGACATCCGGCACAATCGTCCGCGCCTGATTTCCTACAAAAGCCGAGGACATGCCGCGAATGTTGAGCGAGGGATACTGAATGGATTCCTGATAGTTGGCACCGACATTATCTTTTGTTGCGATACCTAAATTACGCATGATTTCTGCTTCATTATCAGGCACTTGCGCAAGAATTTTCCGTTCTTCTTCACCCAACATTACCCCATCATAAAAACCGGGAATCGTCACTCTGCCATTATCATCTTTCATCGAAGCGAGCAATTGTGCGAGGCGAAGCGCAGGATTGGGCGCGTAATTGCCATAATGCCCACTGTGCTGCGGCACGCGCGGTCCGTAAGTCGTCAGACGCATGGTAGCAATGCCGCGCGCACCAAAAACCAAGGTCGGTTTGTTAGAAGTGTGCATCGGTCCATCGAGAATAACGAGCATGTCGGATTGGAGCGCAGCCCGATGTTTTTCAACAGCCTCTGGCAGATTGGGCGAACCGAGTTCTTCCTCAAAATCCATGATGACTTTGATGTTATAGTTTGGTTGTGATTTGGCTTCTGCAATCGCATCCAACGCCGCCAAAAACATATTAATCGGACCTTTGGCATCGGAAGCGGAGCGTGCAAAAATGCGCCAATCGGGATCAGTCGTGCCGTTGAGCGATTCCCAAGGAATGATTTCCCATTTGCGATCGGGGAGCGGTTTTTTCAAAACGGGCGTCCAGGGTGTGGGCTGCTGCCATTGTGCTGGATTTACGGGCTGACCATCCACTTGCACATAAAAAAGCACGGTTTTTGTAGCACCGCGGTGCTTGCGTTCGCCTAAGACGAGATCGAAACCTTGCGTCGGCAGGCGGGTGATGCTAAAATTTCGTTTGCGGAAAGCATTTTCAATCCAATCGCGATTTTTTTCTAAATCTGCTGGAAAATGCGCATCATTCGGAATGCTGAGAAAATCATGATAATCCTGTAAAGACTGCCGGGCGTATTTTTCTGCCAGTATATTTAATTTTGATTTCTCAATCGGCTGTGCGTCAAGTATTTGTGCAAAAAGTATAAATGTAAGGAAAAGGGTGAGGTGCTTCATCTGTCCAAGTTTTGAATTTTCAGACAAAAGAAACGAAATAAAGCGGGATTAGCCAAATTTTTGTCGGTCGCAAAAGGTTATTTAGCCATTGGAAATAGCCGATTTTAAATCTGTTTCCGTCAGAACGATTTATCTGAAATGCCAAATAATTCCGCCGTTTCTTCCAGTGTTTTTGGCTTCACCTGGCTATATACCTCGTCGTGGCGTTTTTCCAATCTGCCTAGAATTTGTATCAAAATATCCTTTTCATCTTCGGTGAGCGAACCGGCAACAATTTTGGCAACGATGCTCATTTTGGGATAAGCTCCGTACAACAAGGCTTTGCCCGCTTCGGTCATGCGGATGCGCTTGGTGCGGCGGTCGTCAGCGTCGGGAAATTCTTCGACCAGCCCGGCTTTCGCCAAACGGCGAATGATTTCTACACCCGTCGAAAATTCGGATAAATGCTGATTGATCAAGTCGCTTTTGCGCGGCGTGCCGACCTCATCCAGGATCATCAGATAAACAATTTCGTCCATATTATTGATCGGCAAATCCACGAGCGCCTTTTTAGTATAAATTTCTGCAAAACGGGTCAAACGTCCTAAGGAAATCGATAGTAGCACGTCCTTGGGAAGATCGTGGGTTTCTTCTTTCTCTAATTGCTTGATTGCTAAAAAATTACGGCAAAATGCTTCGATTGTTGCGCCGGGATGTTGCTGCGCATATTGATAAAATAAATTCACTAGCTCCACCAACTGATGCTCCATTGTTCTTCTTTTACTTCAATATTGAAACAAAAAAACAGAAATAATTTCAAAAAAGTTCTTAAAATTTCAAAACCAAATTAAATTTAGTATGTTTTACTTCAAAATCGCAACAAAATGATTGCACGCCTCGAACAAGTCAGTAAAAAATACAAGGTCGGCGACCAGGAAATTGTAGCGCTCCAGCCTACTACGATGGAAATTCAGGAGGGCGAATTGCTCCTCATCATTGGTCCTTCGGGTTCTGGCAAAACGACTTTGCTCTCACTGCTCGGCTGCGTCATTTATCCGTCCGAAGGTCGCCTGTGGGTGGACGGGCAAGAGGTCAACAAATTAAAAGACAAACAGTTGGCAAAATTGCGACTGAATACCATCGGTTTTGTGTTCCAAAATTTCAACCTGCTCGCACCCCTTACGGCGGAGGCGAATGTGATGATGCCGCTGCAACTCCAAGGAATTGGCTATAACGAAGCGCGTCGTAAAACCCGCGAAGCGCTTGATTTCGTGGGCATGACCGACCGCCGCCGGAATTTGCCGAAACAATTGTCGGGCGGGCAGCAGCAGCGCATTGCCATTGCCAGGGCTTTGGTTACGAATCCAAAATTATTACTATGTGATGAGCCTACGGCTTCGCTGGATAAGGATTCCTTGAGTGTGGTGATGGAAGAATTGCGCCATTTGGCGAATGAAGGCAAGTCGGTTTGTGTCGTCACGCACGACCCGCGCCTGAAGCAGTACGCGCACCGGATTGTGGAGGTGAATAATGGGATTGTGACCCCCCTAAATCCCCCCAAGGGGGACTTTGCCGAGCAAGACCATTTTTAAAAGTATAATCAAAATAAAATGAAAAAACTACTTTACTTATTTATAATCGTTTCATTGTTAGAAAGTTGCGGGGGAAAATCAGATGCTCCTACCGCTACAGAAAATCCAGCAGAAGTCAAACCCGATACGCCTTTTGTGGTGAATGAAATTGTAGGGATTGCGCGCATTGAGCCGCCGCAAAAAATTATTACCATCAACGCCGAAACGGCAGGATACGTGCGGGAGGTGCGTTTTCAGGAAAACCAGCCGGTGAAAAAAGGGGATGTCCTGGTGGTGCTGGATGCAACGGTGGAGGAAGCGCAATTGCGCCAGGCGCAGAGCCGCATTCAAAGTCAAAAAGACGCCATCACTGCCGCGAAAGCGACGCTGGAATCTTTGAAAGTGAAACTCGCCAACGCCCGCAACACCTACGAGCGCACGCAACGCCTCGCCAAGGGCAATGCCGCCACGCAACAGCAGTTAGACGACAGCCGCTTCAATGTGGAAGATTTTGAAAAACAAATCACCGCGCAGCAAGCAAGCATCGCGCAGCAGCAGAGCCGACTGACGGAATTGCAAGCGGATATTGCTTATAATCAAATACTTGTGAATCAACGCGTTATCCGAGCGCCTTTGAGTGGTATTTTCCTTTCGTCGAATGTGAAACCGGGTAATTACATCGCCAACACCACCGCATTGGGTGACTTTGCAATGGAAGGTCCGTACCAGGCGATTACGGAGGTGGACGAATTGTTTGCCAATAAAGTGCAAATCGGTCAACAAGCATTCATTCGTCCGCAAGGCTCGGCGGAGCAATTGGCAACCGGACAAGTGGTTTATGTGGCGCCTTTTTTGAGTAAAAAATCGCTGTTTTCGGATAGCCCAGACAACCTCGAAGACCGTCGGGTGCGCGAGGCGCGGGTACAATTGAATTCCAATGATAAAGTGCTGATTGGCAGTCGGGTAGAATGTGTCATTCAATTAAAATGATATTATTCATTTTTAATTATTTATTTGACGTTTTAAATCGAATCTTTTTATAAATGTAATAATTTTCAATCCAAAAGTGAGTGATTTTAAATAAAAAATATAATAAGATAACTTCAAGCTCATACGATAACGTCAAATAAAAAATAATAAATTATTACCATGTTCCGAACCGCCTTACGATTTCTCATTTTCGACAAAGCCAAATCTATCGGGGCGCTGTCGGGGGTCATCATTTCGGTGTTCCTCATCGGGCAGCAAGTTGGTTTGTTGTTCTTCTTTTTCGATGCGATGGGCGCGCTGGCAAAGAACAATGCTCAGTACATTTGGGTGACCGATAATAAAACCACGAATGTCAATGCCTTATCCAATCTCGACTTGCGCGTGGGCTGGCAACTGGCGAGCATTCCCGGCGTGGAAAAAGTGTATCCGGTAGTAGTGGCGGCGGGCGCTGCGAAGTTTGAAAACGGCAAATCGAGTGGATTGGTCTTGATTGGCACGCAATACCCAGAATTTGCGGGCGGTCCTTGGCGTTTGCAAAATGCCCCCAAAAGCGTGTTGCTCACAGACGGCGCGATTGTGACCGATTATTTTGACAAAAGTGGCTTGGGCAATGTGGAAATCGGCGATTATTTTGAAATCAACGGCAAAAAAGTGTTTTTGGCAGCGAATACCAAGGGCGTGCGCTCGTTTGGTGGCACGTATGCGTTCACCACGATTGAGCGGGCGCGGTATTTGGGCAATTTTCCGACCAATAAAGCCAGCGCTTTTCTGGTGAAATGGAAACCTGAAGTGTCGCGCGAGCAAGTCATTGCCAACATCAACGCCAGCAACATCTACGGCATTCGTGCTTGGAACTCGGAAGACCTGTCCAAATCTTCTATCCTGGAATTGCTCACCACCAGCGGCATTGCATTTTCCCTGGGTTCGCTCATCGCGTTTGCGCTGATTGTGGGATTTGTCATCATCGGCTTGACGCTGTACTCGGCAGTAATTGACCGGATTCGGGATTACGGCACTTTGAAAGCCATCGGCGCAAACAATAGCTACGTGCGGCGGCTTATTCTCATGCAGGCGTTTTTGATTGCTTGTGTAGGATTTGTTTTGGGCTTTATGCTGGTTTTGGGCTTCAAACAAGGTGTAGCTCAGGCGGGTACACTTTTTGAATTTCCATTATGGGTAGAAATCGGATTTTTTGTCATCACGCTGTTCATTGCCTTTTCGGGGAGCTTTTTTGCGATCAGAAGGATTGTTTCGCTGGAACCGTCGGCGGTTTTTCGGGGGTAAAGCCCTTAAATCCCCCAAGGGGACTTTTAGTTTTTAAAAATAAAAACATGAAAAATATTACATCCATTATAATTCTATTAATAAGCCTTGTGCAAATGCACGCCCAAACGCTCACGCTCGAAGAAGCGATGAATAAAGCGGTGCAGCACAATTATGATTTAAAAAATCAGACTTTGAATATTGCCTTGGCGGAAAATGACGCTGCGAAAACCCGAACGCGTCGCCAGCCGACCGTGAACGCCAATGGCGATTTTCGGTACAATCCGATTTTGCAAACCAGCGTGATTCCCGGCGATGCTTTTGGACAACAAAATGGCGAAGATCAACGGGTTAAGTTTGGTACGAATTTTAATGTGTTATTTAGCATTGAAGGAACTTATAAAGTATTAGACCCTGTTTATCAGACCGATATTGCTATTAATCAAGCGCAAGCCAGTGTGCAATCGGCGACCTTGCGAAAAAATACGGCACAAGTCAAACTCAATGCAGCGACGGCTTATTACGAAGTTTTATTACAACAAACGCAGGTAGCATTGGCAACAAATCGTTTGCAACGCGCGCAGGATTTGGTGGCTGTTGCCAAAACACGCCAGGAATCAGGCGCAGCGCTGCCGGTGGATGTGCAAAAAAGCGAACTTGATGCGCAAAATGCCGATGCTTTATTGGTTCAGACACAAAATGCCCTCGAACGCGCTCGATTGAACCTGGCACGTCAAACGGGCATTGCTTATGAAAATTTCCCAAAATTGCAGGATGATTTATTGAATATCAATGCGGATACCGTCCGACCATCGGTGGCATATCTGAATATCATTGAATCCAAACCAGAAATTTTAGAAGCGCAGCAACAATTGGAAATCAATAAATTACAGTTAGAAAGAGAAAATAAGTTGTACTTGCCGAGCCTCAGTTTGTATGGTAATTTATCTGCCCAACACTTGAGCAACAACCTCGCTGTGTGGGAAAAGTGGTTTCCCTTTGCCTATGTGGGCGCGCAGGTGAGCCTGCCCTTGTACGATGGCGGTTTGAAAAATCGTAACAAAGAGGGCTATCAATTGCAAATGCAAATCAACCAAAATAATATTCTGCGATTGCGCGAGGAACTGACGTACGAATTGCGAAGCGCTACGATTGACCAGGGCAATGCTTTAGCTCAATTGCAGTATGCGGCTAAAAATTTGCAAAGCGCCCGTTCGGTACAAAACATTGACCAAACGCGTTATCAAGAAGGCGCCCTCTTGTTCGCCGATTTTCGGAATACCGAATTTTCCTTGCGCGAAGCCGAAACCAATTTTTTAGCGGCAAGCCAGAATTATTTTGTCGCCCGGCTGCGCTGGCTTAATGCGACGGGGAATTTGTGATGGAATGGTGGAAAATGGAATATTGGAAAGGTGTAAGGATGGAAAATCCCGAAAATCCTGAAATCCCGAAAATCCCGATTCAGACTAAAATGGAACATCCAGATTTAACCGCATTTTTCTAAATTTTTAATTGTGTTTGGGGGCTTCGCGCCCCCGTTTTTAATTCGGCTTGTTTTTTACCAGCACGTACTGGTGCGTCAATTGTTCCTTGCCATTCACATCAATTCCTTTCAAAATGACCAGGTACTCACCGTTTTTTGGAAAAAAGGTGTAAGGACTGGCTTCGGTAGATGTAACAAGCGACCCAGACTCATCTTTGTAACCAAAATTCCAACTGTAGGATTGAATTCCTTTGGAAAGATTGTTAAAACGGACAAACCCGGAAGCGCTGGAACTTTCGCGATAGGTAAAATCGAGTAAAATTTCAACCTTTTCCGGTTTGGCAAATGGATCAGGTCGTTCAATAATGACTTTCTCGCAACTCAACAAAGAGATTGCAAGGAATAAGTAGATGTACTTTCCCATACTGTAGCTTTTTTTGTCGAATATAATTTTTTGTATGGTAAAAGTCAAGGTTTTCAATATAAAAATTTTATTAAGGATAATTTGTAATGGTAATAATTTTTGAAACAGCCATGTCCCGAAATTGACGGTCGGTGCCTTTGAGCGTGATTTCATAGTTGCCGTTAGCAGGAAAGAAAATCCCCGGGCTTGAGGAGGTAGATTTTACCAAGTCTCCATTTTGATCCAAAAAGCCGAAACTCCATTCAAAAGCGACAATATTGTTGGACAGGAGCTGAAATTTGGCAAAACCATAATAATTGGTGCTTTTCCGATAAGTGAAATCCAGTAAAACAGAGTCATCCTCAGGCGCAGGAAATCCAGGATGCAAGCCGGTACGATCTTCGCAGGCAAGCAGCAACATGCTCAAAATCAATAACCAATGCAATGGAGATGGTCGAAACATGGGTGCATCGTTTTTCAAATATTCGTTTAAAAAAGGATGACTTTCAAGCTAACCTTATAAAAACGTGTATAAAAGTCAGCTAATATACATTCGGCTATTTACCAAACTGTTGTAATAAATTGCCCAGCATCCATACATCTGTAAAATTGTTATACATAGGAGCCGGTGTCAAGCGGATGACGTTGGGTTCGCGCCAATCGCAAATCACGCCATTTTCCGCCAGGTAATCGAATAGCTGCTTGCCGTTGCCATTGGTCAAAACGGATAATTGGCAGCCGCGCTCCGCCGGATTTTTTGGAGTGATAATGGTAAAATCGTGCTCCTGATGCGTCAAATTTTCAAGTATAAATTCAAGATAACCAGTAAGTTGCTCGCTTTTTTGACGCAAGGCAGGCATGGTTGCTTCGGCAAATAAATCCAAACTGGCGCGGTGTGCTGCAAAACTCAAAATGGAGGCATTGCTCAATTGCCAACCCGCCGCGCCAGGCATTGGTACAAATCCTTTTTGCATCAAAAAACGGTTCTGCTCATCGTGTCCCCACCAACCTGCAAAACGCTGTAAATCAGTATTTTGCACATGTTTTTCGTGAATAAAAACGCCGCTTGGACCGCCCGGACCCGCATTCAGATATTTATAACTACACCAAGTCGCAAAGTCCACTTTCCAATCGTGCAATTGCAATAAAACATTGCCCGCCGCATGCGCCAAATCAAAGCCCACGTACGCGCCCACGCGGTGCCCGACTTTGGTAATGGCTTGTAAATCAAAGAATTGCCCGGTGTAGTAATTGACGCCGCCGAACAATACGAGCGCTGTTTCCTTGCCATGTTGCTCAATTGTTGCTAAAATATCTTCCGTTCGCAAAGTCTCTTCACCTGGTCGCGGCGCTACTTCTACAATCGCATTTTGAGGATCAAAACCATGCCATTTTACTTGACTTTCAACCGCGTATTGATCTGATGGGAATGCCCCAGCTTCCATGATAATTTTGAACCGTTCTTTAGTTGGACGATAAAAAGAGACCATTAACAAGTGCAAATTCACCGTCAAGGTATTCATCACGACCACTTCCGATTCCTGCGCGCCCACGACATGCGCGGTTTGCGGCTGCAAATATTTATGATAATACAGCCACGGCTGCTCGCCGCGAAAATGCCCCTCCACGCCAAAAGTGCGCCATTGCTCTAGTTCCTGATTTATATAGGTTTGAATATTTTTAGATTGAAGACCCAGTGAATTGCCGCAGAGGTAAATAGAATCTTTCCCATGATGTTGAGGAAAATAAAATTGCTCGCGGAAGTGTTGAAGCGGGTCTTGCGCATCCATTGCTTTTGCAAAATCGAGGCTAAAATTGTAAGTTAACGTTGTAGTAGCTGACATGAGATTCTATTTAAAAATGATTCGACAAGGAAAATAGCATTTTGTGTCCATTGTTCACACCAAAAGCAAAAAATTGTACATCTTCTTTTCAACGATTTGTCGAAAGCTACCGGAGGAGTTTTTTATTACAAATTAAACAAATCTGGTATGGAAAACACCAATAAACGTCGTTTTGAAAATGCGATCAATGCCAGTTCGATGGCAGATATTGCGTTTCTACTACTCATTTTCTTTTTGGTCACTACGACTATTTTGCAAGATGAAGGCTTGGTCGTCAAGTTGCCGCCTTTCACCGAAGAAGCCGAACCGCCCGTACTTGCTGGTCGAAACGTGTTACAAGTTTTGGTAAACGCACAGGATCAACTGCTCGTAGAAGGCGAAGTGCTGGCGGTGGATGGGCTGCGCAACGCCACGAAAAATTTTATTCTCAATCCTTTGAAATTGGAAACACTTTCCGCGAGCCCTAGAAAAGCACTGATTTCGCTGCAAAATGATCGAGGCACTTCCTACGAAATGTACTTGACCGTTTACAATGAATTGAAAGCCGCTTACCGCGAATTGTGGGATGAAGCTGCGCTGCGCCAATTTGGAAAAACTTACAACGAACTAACCGGTACCCGGCAAAACTTAATTCGTAAGGATATTCCAATGGTGATATCTGAGGCAGAACCAACAGATTATGAGAATAAAGATTAATAATTTTATAAAAATCAGTTAGTTGCATGCTCTTTGGGCGGCGCACTTGCATGAAAATCGTTTCGGATGCGGTCGGCATATTGATCCAGCAATGCTTGAATTCGTTCTCGATGTTCAGCTTTGAGAATCATGCCAATGTGATGATCTTTGCGTACGCGCCACTGAATTTCAGGGTCATTGAAGCCACTGTCATCCGGGTGCTGGTAGCGAGAAAGCGACACAATAATGCCGGTGTGATCCTGGCGGACGGGCGGCAATGTATAAGCTGCTTTGCTGGCAGCAGCATCCTCAATGTGCGCCCATTCTTTCCAAAGGCTAATTCCAGAAGAAAATTCGACCATTTCTGCCAGGTGAGCACCGCCTACGCGTGAGGAAGTTTCGAGGAAATAAAATTTGCCGTCTTCATAACATTTGATAAATTCAGTATGGGATGCGCTGTACAGCATGCCAAAAGCTTCCATCACTGCTGTATTGAGTTGTTGCAAAGTTTGATCGTCTTCGCCACCAAATTCGACCGTCATGGATCGGAAAATACCGCCGCCATGTGCCACTTCAAAGGGCGTGTTCAAATATTGCGAAACGCGACAAAATTGCACCTTGCCATCAAAGATCAGAGAATCAGCATGATACACATCGCCGGGTTTGAATTGCTCTACCAAATAATTGTGGCGATTATCGCCTAATACATGCAGTACCTGCCACAATTCTTCAGTAGAATGTACTTTTTTGATGCCAATGGCGGAGGCTTCCGTGCGGGGCTTCACTAGCCAAGGCGCAGGTACACGCTGGGTATATTCGTGGATTTCCTGATCGTTGAACAAAGGACTAAACGCAGGAACATTGATACCTGCTTCTGCGGCGCGCACGCGCATTGCCAATTTATCGCGAAAATAACGGGCTGTGGTTTGCCCCATGCCTGGAATGCGGAAGTGCTCCCGCAGGTAAGCGGCTTTTTCTACATCAAAATCATCGAGCGCAACAATACGGTCAATCTTTCGACTGCGCATTACATACGCCAAGCCTTCGGTGATCAGCGCCAGATTTTCCGGTTTGTTGTTATCATGTTCCACATAAAACATTTCGTCTATGGATTCCGAGGGCCAAGGTTCGTGTTCCAGCGATTTTTTGGTCAGCACATATACCGTATTACCCGCTGCTTTACAAGCTTTTATAAAATCAATACCTTTGAAGAAAGTTGCTACGCAGAAAAAAGTCATATTTATAAGGTTTCAGGTTACAAACGTAAAACAATCAACTCCAATTAACTTATTTTTGTCAAATCCTCCATAAATTCTATCAAAAGCCGCACGCCAAAAGCCGTAGCACTTCTTTGTGAAGCAAATTCAGAATCGATAAAAGCGGTGCCTGCAATATCGAGATGCGCCCAGGCAGGGTGATTTTCGATAAAAACTTCCAGAAATTTAGCTGCTGCAATGCCTCCGGCAACTGGCTTTCCGCTAATGTTGCGTACATCCGCCACGTCCGATTTTACTTCTTCTTTGTACACCTCCCAAATGGGCAGTCGCCACAGGCGCTCGCCCGTGCGTTCGCCTACTTTGAAAAGATGATCTGCCAAGTCATCATTATTACAATACAAACCCGCCACATGATACCCAAATGTCCGAACGGTACTGCCTGTGAGCGTCGCCAAATTTATTAAAAAATCGGGTTGAAAATGGCGTGCCACATACGTCAGTCCATCTGCCAAAATCAGACGCCCTTCTGCATCTGTATCAATGACTTCAATGGTTTTGCCGCTGTAAGAACCAATAACATCGCTGGGTTTTAGAGCATGTGCATCCACACTGTTCTCCGTAGCGGGCACTACCCCAATGGCATGAATCGGCACTTTCAATTTAGCCAACAGCTCCATAGCGCCCAGCACAGCTGCGGCACCGCCCATGTCGCTTTTCATCAGGTGCATGTTGGCAGCAGGTTTTATAGATAAGCCACCGGTATCAAAGGTGACACCTTTGCCCACCAAGCCGACTTTTTTGAGCTTTTTACCCTCTGGTTTGTGTTCCATGATGATGAAGCGCGGCTCCACGTTACTTCCTTGATTAACAGCCAATAACGCATGCAAACCTTGCTTTTCGATCTCGGCTTTATCCCATATTTCTACCAAGTAGCCATACTTTTTGCCCGATTCTACCGCCCATTGTGCAAGATCATCCGGAATTTTTTTATTGCTAGGGGCATTCACCAGATCATATATTTGCATTTGCGTTTCCGCAAAAAACGCCGCGCGTTGTGCCACTTTCAACACACTGTCTGTGTATTGCTGGTCGATAAAAATTTGGACATTTGCTTCGGCATCGTCAAAAGGATGCTGCTCCGAATTGCCCGTTTTAAAACGCCCCAGATGATAACTGCCTAACAATAAGCCATTTATGGCAGCTTCTGCCCAAGCCACCGGCGCTATCGGCAAATTATCATGCAAAAAGCTGATGCCCAGGGGCGTCGTAAATTTTTGCCGCATCTTGTGCGAAAAACTGCGAAATGCTTTCTGCACATCTGCAAACTGTGGCTTGCTTCCTAAGCCCAGCAAATATAGGCGTTTCCCTTGCCAGTACAAGGTGTGCACTTCTGCTAATTCTGCTTTAAAATCCTGCTGCAGCAGCTCTATTTCCAATCCGGTAAAAGTAGCCAGTGCCTGCAAAACCGCCTCCTGTGCGCCATTGTTCATCATAGGGACAATGAGTGCTGGCGGTTGTTGGTCCAATGAGTTTAGTACGCTAAATTTCATGTCTGTTACTGCGTCTTTTGGGATTGCGGGTTAAAAAATAGCCATTCGATTGCCTTTGGAAATTCTTCTCCCCAACGAACCTCATTGTGCTTTCCTTTAGGATCAATGGACAAATTTACATCTATATTCGTATCTGATTTTCTTTGCTCTACTGCTTGTACAAAGCGTTGCATGTTCGGCACCATATAAGAGCCTTCCTCGCCGCCACCGTACAAATAAATTTTCAGATCATACGGCTCCTCCAGATTCATCAAGTTAAAATGAATATTGGGCAAAACCCATAGCGATGGCGAAAAAACCATCAGCTTGCCATAGACCTCCGGGTACATCAAGCCCGCATAAATCGTAATCAAGCCGCCCATAGAGCTTCCGCCCATTCCGGTATTATCGCGATCTGGCAGGGTGCGAAAAGTCTTATCCACATAGGGTTTCAAGGTATCTGCTAAAAATCGAACGTATTTTTTGCCATCGCCTCGTCCCAAACGCGTTTTCATGGAAGGCGTAAACTCTGCAATGCGCGCTTCTTCGGCATGGTCAATGGCAATGATAATCACTTCGCCCATGCCGCGTTCTGTCAATACCGCCAATTTTTTATCCACTGCCCAATTGCCAAAAGGCGCATAGTCATCGAATAAATTCTGCCCATCTTGCAAATAAAGCACCGGATATCGTTTGTCGCTATGTTGATAGTCGTGCGGCAGCAATGCCGCGATCCGACGGGTTTTGATTAACTGAGGTATTTCAAAGCTTTCAGAGATAATCACTTTTTGAGGCAACAGCGCTGGATTGTAAAAAAGTCCATTTTGTTTCCAGCGTGGCACATGGTCTTGTACCAGTTGTGCTTTTGAAAAAACCATGCGGGCTTTCACTTCGTTGCCGTATTCGTCCACTTCTACACTTTCCCAACTGCCTCGTGTGTACTTGTAAGTCAACATTTCTGGCGAACCAGGAGCAATGGTTAATTTCAATTGGAACTTATGTTCACTCACTTTTTCCAGCCGCAAGCCCTCCTGCGCTGCCTTCCAGCCATTGAAATCGCCCGACAAATAAATGGGCAATTCCCCCTTATCACTTGTGGTCAGTTCAAATACCAACGTATTGATCTCCTCCTTCCGCTGCGTCAGTTCAGTATGTCTCGCCATTGAATTAAGTGCCTACTTTCAGTTTAAGACGTTGTTTCTCCTCATTGGTAACGCCTTATTTTCAAATTTGCTCGAAAAAGTGCTATTCACAAGATTTTCTGCTGATTAGCTTCCCGTTTCTCTGCCGAAAATCTAGCTAAAATTAGCAAGCGAAGTTACAAAAATAGACAAGTTTTAATACGAAAGCAGAAATTTTGTTTTCGCTATCAACGCTTTACAAATGTTTTGAATATTATAAAAAGCTTTTTCTTTAAAAAGCTAAATTTATTTACTTTAGCAGCGAAACGGCTAAACCAAAATGATATGAATCCGCTTTGGGGTATTGATTTAGGTGGTACTAAAATTGAAGGTGCCATTATTGAAAGCGCTAACAATCCAAATACGCTGGTGCGTTTGCGCATTCCTACCGAACAAGAAGGTGGTTATCAGCACATTGTGCAACGCATTGCAACAATGGTGGATATGATGAAAAAAGAAACGGGGCTTACTCCCGAGCGCATTGGCATAGGTACGCCAGGCTCGCTTGACCCGCAAGCACAAGTGATGAAAAATTGCAATACCACTTCCCTTAATGGCATGCCATTGAAAAAAGATTTGGAAGCCATTTTAAACATTCCGGTAGCCATGGCAAACGATGCGAATTGCTTTGCAGTGGCAGAAGCGGTACTGGGCGCGGTGCCTGACCACCTGCCAAACGCGGAGGTCGTGTTCGGCGTCATCATGGGCACAGGTGTTGGCGGGGGTGTGGTGGTGCGCCAAAAAGTCATCAACGGTCGGCAGGGCATCGCCGGTGAATGGGGGCACAATTTTCTCGATGAATCGGGTGGTCCTTGCTACTGCGGATTAACAGGATGTGTAGAAAAGGTTTTATCGGGTCCTTCGCTTGAAAAATATTATGAGGGCTTGACAGGCAATCACTTACATATGAAGGATATTGTGGCTGCTTATGCTGCCGGCAATGATGAAGCCGCTCAAAAAACCATGCAACGGCTGACCCATTTCTTCGGGCGAGCCATTGCTACGGTGATTAACATTCTTGACCCAGATGCGATTGTGATCGGCGGTGGCGTTGGCAACATTGACTTGATTTATACGGAAGGGGTGGAAATTGCAAAAAAATATGCGTTTAACACTGGTATCGACCGATTGGATACCTTGTTTTTAAAACCTAAATTGGGCGATAGCGCAGGGGTATTTGGCGCGGCGTTGTTAGTTGCGTAAAAAAATTTGCGCATGTGATTTCGTAAATCTTCAGGATTTGCGAAATCGAAAAGTCTATTTAACAATGGTAATTTTTTCTTGAGGGGCAAACTCAATTTCACTTGTATTTATTTTAATAGTTATAAATTGTTGGTTTTCTTCTATTTGAACAGAATAAACGACGCCCAAAATTTCCATCGGTTTTTTTAACAATGGCTGCTCTTGGAGTACCCCATTGTCCAATCGCAGTACGCGTTGGGCAATTTTTGCCGCCTCTTCCTCATTGTGCGTCACCCAAATGCTAGTCAACGAATACTTTTTTTGTAAAGAAAGAATATACTGTTGCATGCGTTCGCGCATATCCGCATCCAGCGCCGAAAGGGGCTCGTCGAGCAACAACAATTGAGGCTGCGCCGCCAGTACACGCGCCAGTGCCACGCGCTGTTGCTGCCCACCAGAAAGGGTATTCGGATAACGATGGATCAATTCACCGAGTTCTACAGCTTCTATTAATTCGTTAATAATAGACTGTGAATGAACGTTTTGTGAAGCATATTTTAAGTTTTGCTGCACTGTCATATTTGGAAAAAGTGCATATTCTTGAAACATCAGTCCTACCCGACGACGCTGAGGCGACCAATTTGTTTTCTGTTTGGAATCAAACCATACTTGATTATTAAAAATAATGTGTCCGGTATCTGGTTTTACCAATCCTCCCAGCATTTTTAGCAAGGTCGTTTTTCCACTACCTGAAGGTCCTAAAATAGCAACCCGCTCGCCACGCTGCACCTTTAGTTGCAATTGCAACAACAATGTGCCCGTCGCAGCAATTATTTTTTTTTCAATGTTAATATCTAAGTCGCTCGTTGTCAAAATACTGTGAATTCCGTTCAGAAAATTTTTCGCGTCGTTTGGCGTGCATTTACCCCATACACCAGCAACAAAATCAAGAATGAAAACGCCATTAAAAGAGCTGCGTATTGGTTCGCCAGGGTGTAGTTCAGGCTTTCCACCTCATCGTACAATGCAATGGACGCCACCCGCGTTTTGCCTGGAATGTTGCCGCCGATCATCAAAATGACGCCAAATTCGCCTACGGTGTGTGCAAATGCTAGCACGACGCCCGACAAAAGTGCGGGTCGAATATTTGGCAAAAGCACTTTCCAAAGGGTTATGAATTTTGATTTTCCTAAAATGTAAGACGCTTCTGCTAAATTTTTGGGCAAATTTTGAAAACCCGCTTGTACCGGTTGTATCATAAATGGCAGACTGTAAATGATAGACCCAACCAGTAATCCGTTGAAGGTAAAGACCAAACGAATATTGAAAATTTTGTATAAAAAGTTGCCGAGCCAGCTATTCGGACCAAAGGCAATCAATAAATAAAATCCCAAAACCGTAGGCGGCAATACCAAAGGCAAACTCACCAATGCCTCTACCACGGGCTTTAGGCGAAATTGGGCGAAAGCCAAGCCATACGCCAAAGGAATGCCAATCACCAGCAAAATCAAGGTAGTGAGCGTGGCTAACTCCAACGTCAGTGCTAGGGTTTGCCAGAAATCGGCGTGCATGGTTTGGATTTTATGATGTTAATTTTTGTAAAATGCTAAAAAAACTAAATAAATCAGTATTCCATTTACTCCTCGACCGATTTTGCTTTTTCGTTGGGCAAACGATAGCCGTATTCCGCTAATATGTTTTGTCCTTTTTCACCCAACAATAAACTAACAAAAGCCCGGCTCAGCTTAGGATGTTGCTTGGTACCTTGCTTTGTAATCACAACGCCTTGAGCAATTGGATTATACGTAATAGGATTTATTTCATACCATTTGCCTTTGCCTTTCATTTGCGGCGCCATCACCACCGATTTTGCAGTAAAACCAAGGTCGCAATTACCCGAAGTGATGTACTGATTGGTCTGTGCAATGCTTTCGCCGTACACAATTTTATTTGCCACCTCGCTATTGTACAATTTAAAATTGCCCAAAACCCGCATGGTTTCTTCGCCGTAAGGTGCCGTTTTAGGATTAGCTACGGCAATTTTTTGCACCGTACCGCTGCTCACCGCGCGCACACCAGTAGAAAGATCGATGTCTTTACAAGTCCATATCACAAGCGTTCCGTATGCGTAAATAGCTGGTTGACTTTCTGTTAAGCCTGCTCGAAACAGCGTGTCAGGATATTTCATATCGGCAGAAACGAACACATCATACGGTGCACCTTGCAACAATTGGGCGGTCAACTTTCCAGAAGAACCCACGACCAGTTCTACCTTGGCATCGCTGCTTTTCTCAAAGGTTTCCTTCAGCGCTTCCATCGCAAATTGGGCATTTGCCGCAACGGCTACGACCAGCTTTTTGTTAGGGTCAGAAGGAACTTTCTCATTTTGGCAACTTGCCAATGCCAATAAAAATGTTGTTACAATTAATATTTTTTTCATAAACTCAGCGAAATTTCTCACAATGATACAGGGTATTTTGCACACTTTCAACCGATTGCAGGAGCAACCGATTGGCGCGTTGATTTAAATTTGCCATTGAAATAAAACGCCGACGCAGCAACTGTAATGACGCCAACGGCTGCCAGAATGTAACTAAAACTGATAAAAAATTCGAGCCAACTTAAATTGGGTTGCCCAAAATTGCGATAAAATAAGACGCCAACGCTGCCTAAATAGCCAAAAGAATCTGCCACGTAAATCAAAAAGCCTGAGTTTGCCACCACACGAAACGCAGCAATCATGCGGTCAAACAGCACACAGTTGTACGGCACGTAGCACATGTACGCGCCCAAACCAACGCTAATCATCCAAGGAAGGGATGCCAGCATTTTCATTTGAAATAACAGGGTGCTTCCGGCTATTAAAATACAACTTGCAATAATCACCCAGTGATAAATCATAAAAGCCTTTTGATTATTACGAATGCGCATCATAATAATAATGGCGATAAAAACGATGATGGCAATGGGAAATTCCGATTGAGAAAAAATCGCTGGTTTGTCAGTGTAACCCATTGCAATCCATAATTCATTTGCAAAATCATCGCGAAAACTGCGATAAGCGGTCAGGAACACATAAAACAGCACCAACGCCGTCAATCCAAAGGCAAATTCCAACACAAAAGCCCGGCGCTGCGCTGCGGTCATGGGTTCGCGTTTGGTGCGTTCCGCGATGTCTTCGGCGTTGGGTGGCGGTAATTGATTGAGCAAATAAGTAAATAATAATAATGGTAAAATAAAGATAAGCCCGGCGATAAATGGCATCCAAAATTGCGAAATACCCCAATCCACCATCAGCCACTTGCCAACGGTTTTCACGGCACCCGACGATACAATGAAACTCACGCTCAAGCCCGCACCCAGCGCATCGGAAGTGGTTCGACCCTCCAGATAAGAAAACACAATGCCCCAGATCATGCCTAAAGGTAATCCATTGAAAAACAGAAAGATAAAATTGTATGGATGCGGCACTGCCGCGAATAACAATAAGGCTACTTCTGCAATGCCCACCAATGTTAACAACATGAAGACGCGCTGCCCAGGTTTTAACTCGGAAATGACTTTGATACCGATGAACTTTGCCAGCATATAGCCCATTACTTGCACGGTCACCAGCAATATTTTATAATCGATGCCCCAGAGCGATAACCCTTCAAAACCCGCGGCGGTAAAGGTTTTGCGAAAGCCATACATACAAAAATAAGTGCCAAAAGCCGCCAAAATCGCATACACGGCAAACGTAAATTTGTCAGTGCGCAAGAGCCAGTTTTTTATCATGGTTGAGGTGTTTTCCGTAAAAATTGGGAAAATATGGGAGTTTGAAAAGAATTTTGAGTTAATTTATTGGTAAAAATCAAAGGCTTGTTTCAAAAGTTTCGTTCTTGCTTATCCAAAATGGTAGGATAAGCTTCTTCTTGCAAAGTTTCGCCCATTTCTAATAAGACTTTATTATTGTTTAAAAAGAATATACAAAAAAAAGAAATACTATAGACAAATGTAGAAAAGCCGATGAGTACATACATCGGCGAGTCCGAATCTGCATTGTCAATTAATAATATCCATAATAAAACAGTCCAGCCAAGTGCAATAGCAAGCATTAGAAAAGTAAGCACCTTCCTTGCCCAATTTTGATTAAAAAGTATTCCAATACTTGATATAAAGCCTATAACACCAATTCCTAGCAATATAATACTCGTTAGCAATGTGCTACGATCATTATCACCGGATTGCAGGCCATGCTGCAAAAAATCATCTAAAAACTGCGCCCCAGCCCCTAAAATGCAAAGCATGACGCCCAAAATTAGAATTAAAAAGAGGACAGGAAGTCGGATATCATTTTTAAACATTTTAATGAAAATTTAAACATTTTATGCTATTTCCGCCAATTCCAACCATCTAAACTCCTTCGTTTCCAAATTTTCATTTAAATCATTTAGTTCTTTTGATAATTTTTGAATTTGATCCACTGCCAACTCCATCGAATTAAACTGCTCCATGATTTCCGCTTTCCGCTCTTCCAGTCGTTTGATTTCCTTTTCCAGCTTGTTCATTTCCTTACGTTCTTCCTGGCTCAGTCGGCGCTCGGTGCTCTGCGGCTGCTCCCCTTTGGAAGACTGAGGGGCTGTGGCACGGGCGGCGCTGCGTTGCTCGCGTTCGCGTTCTTTTTGCAATTCGCGGTATTCGGTGTAATCGCCATTGAAATCGCGGATTTTACCATCGCCTTCAAACACAAAGAGGTGATCCACAATTTTGTCCATAAAAAAACGATCATGCGTCACCACCAGAATGCAGCCGGGAAAATCCATCAAAAAATCTTCGAGCACCTGAAGTGTCACCACGTCCAGATCATTTGTCGGCTCGTCGAGAATCAAAAAATTCGGGTTTTTCATCAAAATCGTCAGCAAATACAAGCGTCGGCGCTCGCCCCCGCTCAATTGCGACACATACACCTGCTGCTGCTTACGCGAAAACAAAAACCGTTCGAGCAAAGACGCCGCACTCATTTTTTGCCCTTTCGCCAGCGGAATGTACTCGGCAATATCCTGCACCGCATCTATCACGCGCTTATCTTCTTTCAAGTTGATGCCATCTTGCGTGTAGTAGCCAAACACCGTGTTGTCGCCCACGACGACTTTGCCCGTATCGGGTCGGATTTCCTGGGTCAAAATTTTCAAAAAACTGGTTTTCCCAACGCCATTCGGACCAACGATTCCAACGCGCTCATTTTTTTTGAATTTATAATCAAAATTTTCAACCACTTTCAAATCTTCAAAGCGTTTGCTCACATTATGCAATTCTAAAATCTTTCCACCCAGGCGCTGCCCTTGTATTTCGATTTGCATATTTTTTTCCACCGTCACCCCCGATACTTTTTCCTCCAGGTCGTAGTAAGCGTCCACGCGTGCTTTGGCTTTGGTTGTGCGGGCTTGTGGCGAGCGGCGTACCCAGTCGAGCTCTCGGTCGAGCAATTTTTTGTCTTTGGCTAATTCTGCGCTTTCCGTTTCCTGCCGGATCGCTTTTTTTTCCAAATATTCCGCATAGTTGCCATTGTAACGATACAACTTGCCGCCTTCCAATTCGATAATCTGATTGCAAACGCGTTCCAGAAAATAGCGGTCGTGCGTCACCATAAACAGCGTAATGCCAGGCTGTTGCAAATACGTTTCCAGCCATTCGATCATATCCAAATCCAGGTGGTTCGTGGGTTCGTCGAGTATCAAAAACTCTGGCTCATCAATGATTAATTTTGCTAATGCCAGGCGTTTTTTCTGCCCGCCCGACAACATCCGCACCGGCTGATCAAATTTTGTGATTTTCAGTTTAGTCAAAATCTCTTTGATGCGCGCCTCCACGTCCCAGGCTTTCAGATCATCCATTTTCGCCAACACTGTTTCCAAGGGTTCGCCCACACCAATCATCGCCAATTCATATTGTTTTACCACATTCACCAGCGGATTGTCAGAATCCAACGCCGCATCAATCACCGTTGCCCCTTCGGCAAACTCAGGCTCCTGCACCAAATACCCCACTCGAATATCGCGCCGCAACAGCAAGCTCGCCTGCTCCCCTTCTGGCTGCTCCAGCCCAGCAATCACGCGCAGCAGCGTACTTTTGCCCGTGCCATTTTTCGCCACCAGCGCAATCTTCTGCCCGCGATTCACCTGAAGCGAAATATTTTGAAAAAGCACCTTCTCGCCGTAGGTCTTCGTCACATTTTCTAAAGTCAAATAATTCACCGTCTTAATTTTAGAAGTGCAAAGGTATGAAATTGCGCGGATGTTAGGAAAGTTTCAATGTCTATACACCTTTTTATGCCAAACCTGAAATGAGAAGGCATGAATGTGAAAATTTAGACAGCTATTAGATTTTATACAGAATTAGAAGTTATGCGGCATTTGAGTCGAAAATTGTGC
>CAZFBN010000028.1:0-43377 GCA_964517145.1 uncultured Saprospiraceae bacterium | reverse complement strand
TCGAATTGCCTCTGTCATATTAAATAAAATCGTCAATTTTAAACAAGTTCAATATTAATAATGAAATATGATTGGCTCAAATCAAATATAAAAACGCTTCCATTTTTGATTGTGCCAACTAAAATTTTGTTACCCCAGCATTTTCTGTTATCTTTCCCACTCACCTAAGTTACGTAATGACTTTGACCATGAGATTGCTATTTTTTATTTATTTGTTACTGTGTATCAATTCTTTAACTGCGCAACCTTTTACGCCGCAGGAAATCAACCGCTGGAAAGCGCAGGCGGAGCGCGTTACCATCATTCGTGACAACTGGGGTATTCCGCATATTTACGGAAAAACAGACGCCGACGCCGTGTTTGGAATGTTATATGCACAATGCGAAGACGATTTTAATAGGGTAGAGGACAATTACATTACTTCCACTGGGCGCAGAGCAGAGGTCGCTGGCGAAGCTGCATTGTATGAAGACCTACGTCAATTATTGTTCGTGGATAGTACCCAGGCAATTACGTATTATCAAAAAAGCCCTCAATGGCTCAAGAATTTAACAAATGCTTTTGCCGATGGCATTAACTTTTATCTTTATACACATCCGGAAGTAAAGCCCCGCTTACTCACTCGTTTTCAACCCTGGATGCCTTTTACCTTTAGCGAAGGCAGTATTGGCGGCGATATTTCGAGCGTTTCATTGAATGGTTTGAAAGCTTTTTACGAAAAAAACAACGCTACATCTTATCTTGACAAAATCCCAGAATGGGCGAAGGAACCCGTCGGCTCCAATGGCTTTGCAATTGCCCCAACCAAAAGCATTTCCGGCAATGCATTGTTATTAATCAATCCGCATACGTCTTTTTACTTTCGACCCGAAATTCATACCATTAGCGAGGAAGGATTGAATGCATATGGTGCCGTTACCTGGGGTCAATTCTTTATTTATCAGGGTTTTAATGAGAATTGTGGCTGGATGCACACCTCCAGTCGCGCGGATGTGATTGATTATTACTTGGAAACGATTGAAAAACGCGGAGATACTTACGTCTATAAGCACGGAACGAAGTGGCTTCCTGTAAAATCTAAAAAAGTTACTTTAAAATATAAAGATGGCTCCACTTTGTCAAGTAAAACATTCACAGCTTATTTCACGCATCACGGACCCATTGTGGCAGAACATGATGGTAAATGGATGAGTGTCAGCATGATGAATGAACCTTTGAAAGCCTTGTCTCAATCTTATTTAAGAACAAAGGCAACAGATTATAAAAGCTTTAATAAAGTATCACAGCTTCGCACCAATTCTTCTAATAACACCGTGTTTGCCGATAAAAAAGGCAATATTGCTTACTGGCATGGCAATTTTATGCCCAAACGTAACCCTGCTTTCAATTGGAATGAACCCGTGGACGGCAGCGATCCTGCTACGGACTGGAAGGGATTGCATAAAGTAAAGGAAACGGTGCAGTTACTCAATCCTAAAAACGGCTGGATACAAAATTGTAACTCCACGCCTTTCACAGCTGCCGGCGCTACGGACAGTCCTAAGCAAGCAAACTACCCAACTTACATGGCTCCTGATGGCGAAAATTTCAGAGGCATCCATGCTGTGCAAGTCCTAAGCAAAACATCGGCTTTTAATCTGGATACTTTAATTGCCGTAGCGTACGATTCTTATTTACCGGCTTTTGAAAAGACCATTCCAGCTTTGTTGAATGCTCATATACAAGAGAAATCGAAAAATACCGAAGTGCGACAAGCAATTTATGAATTAAAAAATTGGGATATGCGATTCAGTAAGTCGTCTATCCCAACCACTCTAGCCATTTATTGGAACGAGAAGCTGCAACGCCTGGCGCGCCCGCGGATTCCAAGTAATCAACGCCTGGATGACGTGATGTTTGCTACTTTTTCAATTGAAAATACAACGTCTGCGGAAAAAATTGCGCTGCTTTCAGAAACCATTGCGGAGCTTAAAAAAGATTTTGGCACCTGGAAGCTTCCTTGGGGCGAGATTAATCGCTTCCAACGACTCAATGGCGACATTGATTTGAAATTTGATGACACCAAACCAAGTCTTCCCGTGGGCTTTGCCTCGGCTACTTGGGGCTCTTTGGCATCTTTTGGCACGCGTACCGCTCAAAACACTAAAAAACGCTACGGTAGCTATGGCAATAGCTTTGTCGCAGTGGTTGAATTTGGTCCTCGGCTGAAAGCACGCTCCGTTTTAGCAGGCGGGCAGAGCGGTCACCCCGAGTCTAAACATTTTACCGATCAGGCAGCCATGTACGCGGAAGGTAAATTCAAAGAGGTTCTATTTTATCGGGAGGATGTGCAAAACAATGCCGAGCGTACGTATAAGCCTGGAGAAAAATAAAAATTGACTGACATAGGCACATAAAAACGAAGCGATGTGCCTATGTTATTTTTCACTGTAACAGAAAAAATAGCGCCTTACTTCAACACCACACTCACATTTACTGGGTAGCGTCCAAAATCTTCGCCATAAATTGCCAAGCCTCCTTCGCCTTCTGTCTGAATTTTTAAGTTGAGAAAGCCTTGCTTTGCCGATTGATTGAGTTCAATTTTGGAAATAGGCACTTTTACTAAATAACCATACGATCCTGCTTCGCGCAATTTGCGGTCTTTCAACTGATTATGCCAAGATAACACGCCGCGATGATCCGCCGGATCATCCGCTAAAGTCATTGTTTTTTGCTTTTTGCCATTTACATAAATGCTGATTACAGATGCGAAAGTTGTTTCGTCGGTCATCGGATAGGCATTTGGATTTTTATGCGGCGAAACGCGCGCCCCCAACATGTAATCCTAGTTTTTATCAAAATCTTCCGATCTATCTTTGTCAAATAGCTGTTTTGCAGAGGCTTCAAACAAAATATACGCTTCTTTTGCCTTCGTTACATTTACACTTTTTGTTATTGGAATTTGATATTCAAAATAACCTTTGCCTGCTCCATTTACTTTTAAACCATCTAAGACGTTCCAGGATTTCTGTGACCATTTCGCTTTTTTATAATCGCTTGGTTTGACTTCCAGAATGGTTACATTAGGTTTGTTTTGAGCCGATTTTACAATAAAGTGCATAAAATTATGATGCAGTACCTTATTATCGACATCTTTTAAAGTCAGTTTTATCATGCCTAAGCCTGCTTCTTCTGGCGTTTTAATCGTTATTGGATTGAGTTGTTGCTGCATCCAAGCTTGATAAGGTATTGTGATTTTGTTAGTACCTATTACCTGTGTTGTGCCGGTTTTATCTAAAAAGTTGGTTTCATATTCCAATATCAATTGATTATTTTTTAAAGACTTTCCGCTCATTACAGAAAGGTATAAAGGCACTTCAAAATTCACTCCGCCATTTACGGTTTTACTTACGTTATTTTCGGTAGAAATATAAAACGCCGAATGAAAATCTTGATCCGTCATGCCAGGCACTAGCTCTTCCAAGCCTGTAAACTTCTTGGTACGATCAAAACGCCAATACCCATTCCATTCATTAATCACATCATGATGTTCTGTGTAAAGCCAACCGGCTACTTTTGGATACTTCCTAAAAGTATTCATCATTCTATGATAATCATAACTCCAATCTACATCGCCCGTGCTGCCATCATAGCCCCACACATTGCCACATTCAGAATTGATATTGGGTTGATTATTTTGTTTAAAGCCATTTTCAAAATGATGAGTGCTGCCTTCAAATGTATTTTTATCAATATTTGATAAATGCTCTTCCCATGCCCAACCCGGTAAATATTCATGCCAAGAATTAATGTCGGTCTCGGTATGTCCTCTGCCACAACAAATTGAATTATCTTCTATCAAACGCGTCGGGTCTAATGATTTTGCTAAATAATACATAGATGCAACCCAATGCTGCGTCTCCGGTAAATAAATATCCGCTGTTTTACCATCTGCTGTTACTTTTGTACGTAAACCCCAGGTTTCATTAAAAGTAATCCAGGAAAAGATAGCCGGATGATTGTAATCTCTTTTAATCATTTCGCGCAAGGTATATTCCAATTCGGCTTGCATCTTTTCATCTGGCTCGCCCCACGAATTTGGTAAGTCTGACATAATTAGCAATCCCAGTTTATCTGCCCAATACAGCTTTCTCGGAACATCTACTTTGATATGTGTACGCAATCCATTCAACCCAATGTCTTTACACAACTGGATTTCATTTTTCATAAAAGCATCACTTGGAAATGTATAAAATCCTTCGGGATGGTAGGACTGATCTAACGTGAGTTGTAAATAAATCGGCTCATTATTAAGCGCAATATATGGATAATTAGTGCCGGGCAATGGAACCACAGAAATTTTTCGCATTCCAAAATAGGTTTGTACCACATCCGTTTCGTTCAATCTGACTTCCGCTTGATACAAATATGGATCTTCTAAGGTCCATAACCTTGGATTTGGAAGCGCTATATCAAATGTAGCTTTGTCTTTGCCTTTTGGTATGCTATTGGTAGCAACTATTTCCCCATTTGGCGTTTGAATACGAACTGTTATCTTAGCATCTGTTGCAGATTCTTCTGGCAGGTAAGCCGTTACTTTTACCAATTGTTTATCAATATCTGGTGTAAAGTGCACCGCATCCAAATAAGTGTTGCCTCTGGCTTCCAGATACACCGTCTGCCAAATGCCTCTTGCATTGCCATAACCTTGTTTGCCATACAGCGTAAAGTCTCGACGCTTATCGTCTACGCGAATGACTAACTGTTGTGCATTGTCATATTTTAAATAAGGTGTCAGCTCGAATGAAAAAGGCGTGTAGCCGCCCTGATGTGTACCCAGCAAAGTCCCGTCTAGCCACACACTGGTTTCCCAATCAGAAGCACCGATTGTAATAAAAGTACGCTGATTCTTCCAAGAAGAAGGCACGGTAATACTTCGTTTGTACCAGCCATAGTCTGCTTCGTCTTTCACTTCTGATAATTGTGAGCCCCAGGGAAAAGGCACCTTGATCTTTTTGGAAAAAGAAGTTGTACCCTGCTGCCAATTTTTGCTTATTCCAACATTCAAGCTGTCGAATTCAAAATCCCAGTTACCATTCAGATTTAGCCAGTTTTTTCTTTCAAAATCAGGTCGGGGATGTTCAGGTAAAGGAATACTTTGTGCAAATGCAGTCAATGAGATACACAAAGCAAGCAAAGCGTATATCCATTTCATAAGGCTGGTATTGAATGTGTTTGTACGATTATTGTTTTAACGGGGCTAATTTATGCAATATGGTTGGTAATAACTCCGAAACGTTAGGATGAATGTGTACAGCGTGTTGGATAATTTTGCAAAATCAACGGCGAGTGAAAGACCGGCTTGACCGGCTTCAATAATGAGGGCATCGTAGTGAATAGAAGACATGGCGTTTCTTTTTTCTATACAATGAATTCTTATTTACATTTGTTTTGTACCAAATAAATTTACTCAATTTTTTAAAAATGGTCAATCTACTTTTAAATAACTTTGACAATTATTGAATGTGCTTTTGTAAATATTAACTTACCTCTTACGTTTTCTAAAAATGTTCTTACAATTTCTAAATGATCTCTTGTAAATATTAATTTACCTCTTACGTTTTCTAAAAATGCTCTTATAATTTCTAACTGTCCTCTTACAAATATTGATTTGTCTCTTACATTTTACAAAAACGCTCTTACAATTTATAATTGTGCTCTTATCATTTGAAAAAGCCCTCTTATCAATATCAAAAGGTCTTTGACTTATTCTTATTTCCCTCTTACAAATACAAAGTCGCCTTTTACAAATACTCATATGCCTCTTGCTTTTTATGATATGCCTCTTGCTTTTATAAAAATAATACAGACTCCTACTTACAAGTGTGGCACACTTTCTTATAAAAAGGCGACTTTTTCTTCTATTTATCTTGGACGTGTAAACTGCAATCCGCTTATTTGTTTGTATTGTGGGCTGGTTGCACCAAATGCAGACTTTACATACAGCTTTACATCCTTGGCTACAAAATAAATACCTGTTTTTTCGCCGTACAGAAGGGCATTGCGCTGAAGGCGGGCGTTGCTCAACGCTACTTCTTCGGCAATAACGTCAGAATTAGTTGCCCGTAATTGCTCCAGATACTGCTGCAAGGTACTTATTTGTAAGTCTGTTTCATTGGGTTGGTAGTGCGGCGCACTTTGTAAAAGCGCCAACATACGACCTACGTGCTCTATCTGCTGATCTCTGGAAGTCTGCGCCGCCGACCGAAAACGGGGCGCAACGCCGTCGCCATTTACCTCCTCCTTAGAAGGGTTTACTAGATTCGTTTCAGTAGTTACTTCATTTGCTGCGTCCGGTTTTGTTGTAGTTGGAGCTGATTCTGCTATAGCGAGCACTTCTTCTTTTTTGCTTAGGCGAATTCCTTTGATCTTTCTTAAAATACCCCGCGCATCTTCTAGCATTTTTTCGGACGTATCCGTTGCTGCCAAGGCGTTTACGACCCGTCCCATCAGTGTATTCAAATTTTCAAATGCCGCTATGCGCGCATTTCGCGCCAGTTGATGCGCCGTCACATGGTGGGTCACCATTGCCAGGCTGTTGCGCGAGTCGGTAAGCAACTGTTGCATTGCCGCCAATTGTATGGTGCTTTTACTTGGTTGGAACACCAGCCCATAGCCGGCGCAATACGCCATCATCTTTTCAAAGTTTGCCACATTTTTGGCATGACCCGTCTCATAAATTGGACTCATGAATATTATAATTTGTGAGGTGAAAAAATCAATAACCAATAGCTGCAGCAAAGCCCCGCAGGTGCTCCGCTACGCGTACCTTATCATCGTTTTGTGTTATTGATTTGGGTTTTTACAATTTGTAGTACCTCATACAAAAAAGAAATACACCATCTGAAATGTGAAAACGTCGCTTCAAGCTTTGTTTGGGTAAGTATGTAGCAAATATAAGAAATACTGGAAAGATTGTCAAGCGCTTACGCTTGTAAGTACCCATCAAATAGCAGCAAGCTGCTTTATTACTTGTACGTCATAAATCGGAACGCGGATGACGCGAACGACACGGATAATCGCGGCTAGTTTTTGCGGTGTGTATCCGCGTGCTCCGCGTCGTCCGCGTTGCCATTGTTGTCTAGCTCATAAAAAGCTTGTGCATCAATGCCCATCGCCGAGGATGAACTCATCTGCGTCGGTGATATTCCCTTCTACAATGTTTTTGCGGTCGTAGCTTTCATTGGGATCGTATTCCTTATCGCCGATTTTGATTTTTTTCACGCGGAGGATGTCTTTCCGCACGATGTTTTTCTCTTTCACGCCCGCCTGTTGCAGGGCTTGCACCCGTTTTGCTAGTTCTTCAAAGAAGCTTTCGTCTTTAATGAGTTCCAGTAGCCTGGTTTCTACTTTTGCTTCGGTAGCCGGGGCGTCGGGTTGGGTTTCTACTTCGGGTACGTCCTTGATAAACAGCGGACGAATCCATTTCCAAAAGCTGCTGAGGAATTCTTCTTTGGCGGTATTGGCAGCTTTGCTTTGCGCAGCGCCTTTCAAAATGTAGCCGGTAGCAAGGCTTAAAAGGGTGGAGATGGGTTCCATTATTTTTGATTCATTTGTTGTATTACAAAATCAAGATTTCCTTTGATGATCTTCGTTTGTGGATGTTGCTCTCCCAAATGATTTTTATAAACCTAATAGGCTTTTTCTAATAATGCAATAGCTTGATTAAAATCCTGTAAATAATAAAAAACAGTTGCCAAATCGGAATAACTCACGGCGGTATTCGGATGGTGTTCGCCAAAGTTTTGCTCATCGGAAGCGAGTGCTTTTTGTAGTAAGGTCTTTGCTCCTGCATAATCCCCCAGGGCTTTCAGTACTACTGCCAAATTGGAATAACTCACCGCCGTAGTAGGATGGTTTAAACCAAAGTTTTTTTCCATCGAATTCATTACTTTTTGGAGTAAGTTCTTTGCCCCTTCATAATCGCCCAGGTCTTTGAGCACGGTTGCCAAATTGGAATAACTCCGAGCCGTTGCAGGATGGTTTTCGCCAAAGTTATGCTCATCGGAGGCGAGTGTTTTTTCCAGTAAGTTCTTTGCCCCTTCGTAATCGCCCAAGTCTTTGAGTACTAATGCTAAATTGGAATAACGCACCGCCGTCGTCGGATGGTGTTCGCCAAAATTTTGCGCTGCGGAGGCGAGTGCTTTTTCCAGTAAGTTCTTTGCCCCTTCATAATCGCCCAGGTCTTTGAGCACGGTTGCCAAATTGGAATAACTCCGAGCCGTTGCAGGATGGTTTTCGCCAAAGTTATGCACATCGGAAGCGAGTGCTTTTTGGAGCAAGGTCTTTGCCCCTTCATAATCGCCCAGGTCTTGGAGCACTAATGCCAAATTGGAATAACGCACCGCCGTTGTAGGATGGTGTTCGCCAAAATTTTGCTCATCGGAAGCGAGTGCTTTTTGGAGCAAGGTCTTTGCGCCTTTATAATCGCCCAGGTCTTGTAAAACTAATGCCAAATTGTTTTGTAAAACGGCTATATCGGGGTTGTTTTCTTCTGCTATATGTTCTAGTATTGCCTTGCCATAAGGTATCCAGGGGAATTTGTGAATGGGGTTGTCTTTGGTTTGATCAAAGCTTAATTTTTTAGTAATGTTTTCTAATAATGGTAAGATATCTTCTACATTTATAGAAACTTGTGCGGCAGTCACTTCGGCAATAATACGGTGCATTTTGTAGCTGTCGGTATCGGCGTTATAAAGAAGCCAGCCTTTAGCCGTTAGTTCGTTGAGGGTAGTAGCAAAGACGCTTTCTCTTTCGGTCGCTTGCGGGTTTATTAACTCTACTAAATCATCATAGGTATGGAATTCGGGCGGTAAGCAAATCATTTGCTTCAATAACCAGGTTTCATCGCCTTCCATTGCTATGTTGCTTAGTTTAAAGATGGACGTTAAGTAAGATTTTATTTTGTCTATCTCGCTGCCACGGTGGTTGATGAAGACTTTAGCTTGCAGGTCGTCTTTTAGGGCGCGTTTTAGCTGATCTATTGGTGTACGTTGCTTTTGGGCGGTTTTGGTTAGGATTTCTACGGTGAGGGTATGGCGATCTACAGTTTGCACGAGGGCTTTTATTTCCTCCTTACTTAGTTTTCCTAAGATGTAATGCTTTAAAAAGAGTTCGATGGCGTCTTCTTCCGAGAGGAAGTCGAGGTTTTTGATGTCAAATCGTTCGATCCGCTCGCGGGAAGTGACGAGGATATGCCAGTTGGGTTGTTTGAGTAAATAATCATAGACTTGTACCAGGGTGTGATCGGCGTTGTCGAGAATAAGGAGGTTTGGTTTGTCGGAAATAGCTTTTAATTCTTGCAAGATTTCGTTAAATAAAGTTGGAATGTCTTTTCCTGTACGATCAATATCCAGACTTTCACAAATGCCTTCGGTCGTTACAAAATCATTTTCAAAACTAGCAGATAGCTGACTGACCCAGGCAATGTGCTGATAGGCGTCTATATATTTACTTACGTACACCTGCGCGAGGGTGGTCTTGCCCAAGCCGCCCAAGCCGTTGACCACCACGACTTGTTTGTTGGCAAACAAGCGTTGGTGCAGGTCTTCGATTTCGCGTGTTCGTCCTACCACTTTGTCTTCGGCGATGGTGGGAATTCTAGCGGTTAGTTCTTTGGGGAGCTTTGATGTTGAAGGAAGGTTATAAACGTCTCCTATGTGTACTTTGTCTGCAACGATTTTGCTTTGGATGAGTGCATTTTTTAGACGCTGGTACGTTGGTTCCTGTCGCTGCTTTAACGCTGCCATTAGTTCCTGAAAGGCAGATTGCTTTGCTGGAGTTGTTTCAGCGCTTCCAGGATGCCAGGATTGTTGGCATTGAATTGAAGGATGCTTCCCTGTACATCCTGAATGGTAATACAGCCGTCGCCTTCGACTTGTATGGTGTTGGATTGGGGCATTTGTTTTACAATTGATAGGTTTATTAAGTAAAAAGGCACAAATAACTATTCTTAACCACAAATACACAAAGGCTTTATTTTGTGGACTTTGTGAAAAATATTCGTGTACCTTGTGGTTAAATTTATTTTTGTCTCCGTACTTACAAGCAATGGGCTAATTTAATGATAAATAGTGGAAAATCCCTATCAGATTTTTATCTATTTGATAGAGATACAGGCAATTTCATTGTCCTCTAAAGGTGCGTTTTCTATGCTTCTTTCCACAAAACTTAATACAAATTTTACCTGCTAAACGCTAGCCCCGAAAGCCAACTTTCTAATTTTGCCTGTATTCAACACCTTAAATCCTAGACCCATGTGCCGATTTTCTTTTGCATTAATCGTCGCGCTGGCTTTCCTGAGCGCTTGCCAAACCAACGAAACGCAGTGGCTTATTCAAGCGCCAGCCGGAGACCGCCTCTCTCAAATTGACAAAAATGGAGCCTCCATTTTACCGAACGGACGAATCGTCCGACCTTATGGAAAAACCTTCCTGGTTGCACCACACCCGTTTGGATTGGTGCTAAGTCCGGATGGACAGCAGGTGGTGACAGCAAATTCTGGTACGAATCCGATTTCGATTTCCATTCTTCGGGATATTTTTTCCGAAAACCCTCAGATTCAACAAGTTCCTGAAGGGGCACAAACCGACAAGGGCATCCTGGCAGCCGTATTTATGGGGTTGGCTATTCCCAAAACGAATGATGTAGTGTATGTCGCTGGCGGTCAAGAGAATGTAATTTATATTTTTGATTTAAAAACGGGGGTTAAACTTGATTCCATTGATTGTACCTTTAAAAATGACTCCCTCGATTTTTCACATGGCTACATCGGCGATTTGCATTTGAATCAGGATGGCTCGCGCCTGTACGCTGTAGATCAAATCAACTTTCGCTTTGTCATCATTGATACCAAATCCAAGAAAATCCTCGAAAACATTCCAGTTGGGCGCTATCCTTTTGGCATTGCGCTGTCGCCTGACGAGCAAACTGCTTACGTGGCAAATGTTGGCATGTATGAATACAGTTGGATTCCAGGTTTTGACCCCAATCGCCCGGTTGAAACATCACTGGATTACCCTCCTTTTGCCTATCTGTCCAAAGAGTCCATCGAAGGCATTGATACCGACAGCTTGAAAGTGCCAGGTTTGGGCGATCCCAACGTACCGGAATCCTTTTCTGTCTGGAACATAGATTTGCAAAAAAAGCAAGTCACCGCGAAGGTGAAAACCGGCATTTTGGTCGGCGAAAAACTGGACGGCATACCGGCGGTAGGTGGTTCCAGCCCGAATTCCTTAGCGGCTACCAATCGCTACGTGTTTGTGAGCAATGGCAACAATGACTGTATTTCCGTTATTGACAATCAGCGCAATAAAGTGGTAAAAAATATCTGGTTGAAGCTGGATAAACGACTTGGCAACTGGCGCGGGGTAATTCCATTTGGGTTGACCTTGTCGCCCGACCAAAAACGCCTGTTTGTAGCAGAAGCAGGTATCAACGCAGTGGGCGTGATTGATGTAGAAAAATTGGAATTGCTCGGACATATTCCGGTGGGCTGGTTTCCATCAAAATTGGCGGTCAGCCCGGACGGTAAAAAACTGGTGGTTGCCAACGCAAAGGGCTACGGCAGCGGTCCGAATGGCGGCACTGATTTCAAACCTGGTCCCGAAGGCACTTACATTGGCAGTTTGATGAAAGGCTCGGTAACTGTGATGGATATTCCCGATGAGAAAAAATTAAAGGAACTGACAAAAGAAGTACTTGCAAATAATTTTCTATTTATAAAAGCCAATGCGCCAAATTTACAGCGCCAAAAAGACCATCCTATTCCCTTGTTTCCAAAAGAAAAAGAAAGTCCAATCAAGCATATTGTCTTTATTTCTAAAGAAAACCGAACCTACGACGAGGTTTTTGGACAGTTGAAAAACGGAAACGGCGATTCCACCGTAGCGCGATTTGGGTACAATGCCACTGTTTCCAATTACAACAAAACGTTGACGCTTGAAAACGTAACCGTGATGCCCAACCACCTGGCTTTGGCACGGCGCTTTGCGATTTCAGACAATTTCTATGTAGATTCGGATGTATCCGCAGATGGACATCGCTGGTTGGTGTGCACTTACCCCAACGAATGGATGGAAACCAGTGTGGCGGCTGCCTACGGAGGCATTCGCTCGCTGCGCGGCGACTCCAAAGCGCGCGGCAATCTGGCTTTTGAAGGCGCCTCTGGTGCAATTTATCCGGAGGATTACAATGAAGCCGGTTCGATGTGGGAACATTTGGAACGAAATGGTGTGGATTTTTGGAATTTTGGCTTCGGAACGATGTTTGCACCCCATCTGTCCGATAACATAGCGTATCAAAAAGGTTATGCTTACGCGGTGAATTATCCAGTCCCGGCACCACTGTTTGAAAAAACATCGCGGATTTACCCGACTTATAACATGGCGATTCCTGACCAGTTCCGTATTGACAAATTTATAGAGGAGTTCAACGACCGCTGGATGCAAGGTAAAGATACCCTTCCGCCGATTTTAACACTCATCATCGGCAACGACCACGGCGCAGGCGAGCGTCCGGATGCAGGTTACCCGTTTGTGCATAGCTACATGGCAGATAATGACCTGGCGCTGGGCAGGCTGGTGGAATTTTTGTCGCAAACGCCTTACTGGAAAAACATGGCAATTGTAGTAACGGAAGACGACGCGCAGGGCGGCGTGGATCACGTGGATGCGCATCGGAGCCTGCTGATGGTAATTTCACCGTATGCCAAACGCGATTTCATCGGGCATGCACACACGAGTTTCGGCAGTATTTTTAAGACTTTTTGGAATATTTTGGGCATTCCCTACTTGAATCAATACGATGCCGGAGCATCCGATTTGTCGGAATTATTTACCAACGTCCCCGATTTTACTCCTTTCAAAGCCATTGCGCCCGACCCTCGCTTGTTTGATCCGCAAAAAGCGTACGACCCGTTGGATGCAAAATTTGACTGGTCGGCACTGAGCGAAGGACCGAATTTGGATGATGTAGAATATTTGCAAAAGGAAAGTAAAAAGCAAGATAAACTTAAGTACGATGAAAAAAAATAAACTACGAGCTTGTTTAAAATTGATAAATAATCTTAATATTAATCAATAAATGAATGTTTTTTACGATCTGCCACAAATACACAAAGGCACAAATTTTACACAAAGCTTTCGTGAGACTTAGTGATTTTGTGCCTTGGTGGCGAAATTAGGTGCTTTATCAACTATACTGGTTCGTTTTCATATTAAACAAAATCTTTAATTTTAAACAACTTCTACTTTAACGCGTTTGGCTTGTAAGGATACAAACAATTTTTGTTTTAATTTTTATTGGGATGTAAGTAATATGGAAGATAGATTTTTCCTGATACTTTATTGTTTAGAAACAAAATAGCTTGGTTATCGCCACTCCCGAAGGGATATCTTGGGAAAAGGCACAAAATCACAAAACTCAGCCTAAATCTTTTGTGCAAATTTTGTGTATTCCTGTTTTCGTGGCGAAAACCTTAATTGGTGTCTTTATTTAAATCGATCCACTTCGCGGTAAGCTTGGAGGAGTTTCGTTTCCCCTTCTTTACCTGGGCTAAAGTTGCCGTGCTCCATGCCCATTACACCTTTGAAGTCTTTATTGTAAATCCATTCAAACACTTTTTTGTAATTGATTTCGCCGGTGGTGGGTTCTTTTCTACCCGGATTGTCGCCAATTTGGATGTAAGCAATTTCGTCCCAGGTCATTTCCATGTTGGGAATGAGGTGTCCTTCGTTGCGTTGCATGTGGTAAATGTCGTATAATATTTTACAGGAAGGACTATTCACTGCTTTGCAAATCATGTAGGTTTGGTCGGAATGGCGCAAGAATAAATCAGGCGTGTCGCTCAGTGGTTCTAACACCATAACCAATCCGTGCGGCTCGAATATCTCGGCTCCACGACGCAGTGCTTCAATTACATGGGCCGTTTGAATGCCGATGGGCAGTTTTCTTTCAAAAAAGCCGGGTACGACGGTCATCCACTTGGCGTTGACGCGCTTGGCACATTCGACCGAGGCTTTGCAGGTTTTGACAAAGTTGTCGATGAATTCTTGTTTGCCAGTTGTAAGAGAAATTTTCCAATTATCGCCGCCATCTACGACAAATACGCCCATGGTCATGCCTAATTTGGCGAGCGTTTCGCCGATTTTGGTTTGTATTTCGACGGGTCTGCCGAGCATCCCGTTGTCTTCCAATGCTTTAAAGCCTTGGTCAGCCATGAATTGCAATTGTGCAATCAGGTCTTTGCCGGCGCTGTTTTCAAACATGCCAAAGTGGGGCGCGTAGTTGAGATTGAAAGGTTGGGCAGCGTTAGTGGTAAAAGAAGTAGGCACGCCTGCCACGGAAAGTCCACCGCCTGCGAGGGCGCTATTTTTGAGAAAATGTCTGCGATTCATGGATTGGAAAGGTTTTAGGTGTTTTTGTCTGAACCATGATTTATTTGATTGAATGATTATTATGATTTTATTACATCAAGACAATCTTCTAATCATAAAAATCACAGTTCAGACATTTATTTACTTCATTGCAAATAACTTTGTCTTGCCCGGTACGGCAATTTCATAATTTCCGTCGCCATCGGGCAGGGTAGGAGGCAAAGTTTTCCAGTTCGGATTTTCAAATTCGGCTTTGCGTGAATCGGGAACCAAACTATACGGATTATTCATCAGATCATCCCATTTCACTTCCTGACCGGTGTAAGTCGCAGTGCGTCCCATGATGGAGGTCATCGTACTTTTCGCGCCGTGTTCCGCGTCCGCAAACTTGTATTCGCCATTTGCAATGGCAGCAAAGAGCACATCATGTTCGGTTTGGTAAGGATTGGGTTCGGTTTTCACATTTACTTCGAGCGCTACTTTATTACCTTTATATAATTTGCCAGCACCAAAATGCACTTTGCCTTTTGTACCGTGAATCACTTCATCCACGCGGCTCCAGGTGCCTGGTTGGTGGCGGCATTGGCTATTCATAATGGCACCATTGGCATATTCAAATTCTACAAAATGATGATCGAAAATCTCGCCATATTCATTGCCGATGCGTACCTCGCGTCCGCCCATACCTTGCGCTTTCACCGGATAGACACCCATTGCCCAGTTCATTACATCGATATTATGAATATGCTGTTCGGTAATATGATCGCCGCATAACCAGTTGAAATAGTACCAGTTACGCATTTGGTATTCCATTTCGGTTTGTCCCGACTGGCGTTTGTTGACCCACACTCCATCGTTATTCCAATAGACTTGAGCGCTGACGATATCACCGATTTTACCTTTTTTAACGGCTTCCATTAACTCCAGGTAAGAATTTTGATAGCGTCTTTGCAAACCAACGACGACATTTAGCTTCTTTTGCTTTGCCATTTCTGCGGCATCGAGCACGCGTTTTACACCAGCAGGATCAACTGCGACGGGCTTTTCCATGAAAACATGCTTGCCTTGCTTTACACATTCTTCAAAATGCTGCGGACGGAAGCCGGGAGGCGTCGTTAATATTACCACATCTGCTAATGCGATGGCTTTTTTGTACCCATCAAAACCGACAAATTTATTTTCTTCGGGCACCTGAATTCGCTCTTTTGGCATAGTGCCTTTGCCGCCCGACCAATCCTGATAATCAGCGCTGGTAATGTCTTTGTAACATTTGTCCAAACGATCCTGAAAAGCGTCTGCCATCGCCACCAATTGCGTGTTTTGTTTCACACTCAGGGCTTGAATCACCGCGCCGGTGCCTCGACCACCACAGCCGATCACTGCAATTTTGATGACGTCATTTCCCGCCGGGAAAAACTGGTGCGCCTGCGCCAGCGTGGGCAATACCATTGCACCGCCCACAATGAGGCTACCTTTTTTAATAAAATCGCGTCTATCTGGTTTGTTAGATTTCATGATATAAATGTTTTAGGATGATTTAATAGTACACTGATTTTTAGGATAATTATGATAAATTATGATTTTAATCTTAAAGCATCTTAAAAATCTTATAAAATCAGTGTGCTACCCTTTTAAATATTTATCATAAAAAGCATTTGCTTCTGCTGGTGTCGGTTGTTTGGATGGTTTTACCAAGCGAAAGCCCACAAATGGCGCGTCGGTATTCCACCATTTTGATTTGGGAATCTGCGGATCGCGGCGATTCCAGACTGTTTCCTGCTTCACACGCGCGGCAGGGCGCAAGGCTTCTGCTTCATCTTGATACGAACCACCTTTTAATGTATGCAATGCCCGGATATTATTATAATCCATAAAAGGATTGGTCGGATTATTACTTATTTTAGTAAAATAATCCTCCTGGTATTCATCCATGGCCCATTCCATTACATTGCCGAGCATATCATATAAACCCCAGGCGTTGGGTTTTAATTGACCGGTTTTTTGATATTTATCCCCGCTATTATCTTTAAACCACGCATATTCACTGAGTTCTTTATCTTTTTTACCAAATGGATAGGTTTCAATACTGCCCGCGCGTGCGGCGTATTCCCATTCGGCTTCTGTGGGCAAGCGATAAAACACACCCGTCTTTTCGTACAACCACTTGCAATACGTCAACGCCGCATACGCCGACATACTGTTGGCAGGAAAACCGCCGTGTTTGCCCATGCCTTGTGTGAAATCAATATACGGCGGACTGGGGCGGGAAATGGCGTCAATCTTGGGTTCCGGCTCAGAATTTTTATCTTGAAAAATAATATATTGCTCATACGTCATTTCATAAGTACCGATGGCAAATGGGTCGAGCGTCACTTGTTGTTGTCCTTCATTCGTTTGGCGACCTTTTTCTTTGGTGGGGCTGCCCATGAGGAAGCTACCGCCGGGCAATTCGGTCAGGGAAATAGTCACAGAAGTGCCAGGAATCGTTTGTTCAAAGGTCTTTTGCGCCTGTAAGGGAAGGATGGTAGAGACAAGAAAGCTACTGAAAATCCAAAATCGGCGAAACATAAGCTGCATATTTTGCGCTCAATTTATAGAAATCTGTTCAAAAGTGCCGAGTTTTTGTTCCTTAATTTTGCTGTGCTTCCAATAAGTTATCAATAATTTTGTGGGTGTTCCACTGTTCGGAATCTTCTTATTGATTTTGCGAATGAGTTGTTTCGCTTGGTGAATGGATAATACGCTGCACGCTGTCGCCAACCAGTCGGCAGTGGTGCCATTTGTATGGATGACGGTTACGTTTCTGCGATGCGTTAAGCCAATTCCAGTTTTGGGATTGACAATGTGCGAATAACGTTTGCCATTTATTTCGATGTATTGATACAAACTGCCGGAGGTTGCCACTGCACAATTCGACAATTCGAGATAATAGGGGAGCGTTTCGTCGGGATTGTTAGGCTTATTTAGCGCTACTTTCCAGCCTTTGCTGTTCGCAGGGGCGTCTCCCAGAATCAAATCTCCGCTGGAATCAATCAACACTTTGGTAATGCCGCGTTTTTTTAAACTGTCCAAAGCACATTGTGCCGCGTAGCCCTGCGCGATGCCGCCGAAGTCAATTTGTACATTTTTCCGATGCAATCGTACTTGATTTTCATTTATTTCAATATCTTTTCCCAATTGAAAACCAAGGGTTTGTAAAGCTTTTTGAATTGCTGCTTCCTCCGGCAGTTGCTGTTCTTTCCGCGCTTTGCGCCAAAGCTGTACCACGCGACCGATGCTTACATCGAAAGCACCATTGGATAATTGATACGCTTGTTGTGATAATTGTATCATGTTGAGTAAATGCGGCGAAACGGTCATCCATTCCTGCGTGCCGGCTTTATTACACAATTGATTTAATTCACTCGTTGGTAAATAATCGCTCAAAACTTGATTCAAGGTATCAAATAGACTAAAAACCAATTGTGCGGCATTTGCAGCGACGAGTGAGTCTTCATCGGCAATAATGACTTGTACAATAGAACCCATTTTCGGGGCTTGGAAGGAGTATTTTTGGGCAGGTAGATTTTGTGTTATAAATAGCAAAAAAATTGCAGTAAATGAATAATACATGCTTTTTTATTTAACACATAGACACATAGTATGACATAAATTAAAGATATTAAGAGAAGAAGACTATGTGCCTATGTGTTTGAAAATAAAGTATTTACGCTTTCGTAACTTTCATTACATTCGGATCCCAATGAATAATTTTCTTTTCAAAATACGAATCATTACATGCCAGTGTAGGCGCGCACGCGCGGAAACCCACAATCGGGTCTTCGATGATTGGCTGACCCGTGCGGATGCCTTCCAGAAAATTTTGCCAATGCTCGCGGTTCGAACTATGCCCTTGGGGCGCAACAAATTCAATCGGGTCTTTCTTCGGGCGTTGTTTGTCGGCATCCGAATAGGTCGCATTGTATTTTTCCAATAATTGTTTTTGCATGGTTTCCGGGTAGGTACCGAGTGCGTCCCAGCCACCAATTCCGGGCGCTTTGGACATAATATTATGAAATACTTTAACGGAATTTCCGCCGTATTCCAGCATCCCCTCATCGCCGATGAAGCGAATCGCCTGCCGGTCGCCATTGCCACTGGCAAAGTTTACACGCAATGTCAATTGAAACTCAGGATGATTTTGGGTTTCCGGGTAACTCATGATTGCCACCATGACATCCGGTACATTCCTGCCGTCTTTCCAGCGACTCAATTCACCGGAAGCATAGATTTTATTGGGTCCCGTCGAGCCAATAATCGAGTGAATGCTCGTGAGCAAATGCACAAACAAATCGCCCGCTACGCCTGTGCCAAACTCTTTATAATTGCGCCACCAGAAGAATTTTTTTGGATCATACGGTTGCTTCGGCATACCCGCAATATAACGATCCCAATCCACCGTCTGCGTCGAATGATCGTTAGGCATCGTGTATTGCCAGGCACCAATGGCACTTTGGCGATCATAGGTGGCTTCAATGCAATTTAATTTGCCGATTGTGCCAGATTTAAACAATTCCTGCGCTTTTTTCGTGTGCAATCCGCTAATATTCTGGCTGCCCACCTGCATGATTTTTTTGCTGTTTTGCCATGTTTTTATCAATGGCAATCCTTCTTTAATTTGGTGCACCATCGGCTTTTCGCAATACACGTGCTTGCCTTTATTTAGTGCATCCGTGGCAATCCTTGCATGCCAATGGTCGGAGGTAGCAATGATGACCGCATCTATATCACTTTTTTCTAATAACTCTCGATAATCGCGGGTTGTCATGATGTCTTTACCGTACAATTCTTTCATCCGCTCGAGCCTGCCGGTGTATAAATCGCAGGCAGCTACCAGCTCAACCCCTTCTAGCTGAGAAGCAATTTGAGCATTGCTCTGCCCCATGATGCCCGCGCCAATCACTGCAATGCGCACTTTATCGTTGGCGGTGGTGCGTTTGGACGATGCTATAATTTGTTTTTCAATTTGTTCTTCTGCAGCCAGACTGTTCAGTGAACTCAGTGGCACAAGCGCTGCGGTGCTGCCCAATTGGCGTAGGAATTTGCGCCGGGAGGAATGAGATTGGCTCATAGTTTGGTTCATTAGTTTATACAACAATTTAGCTCAACGCCTAAAAATAATCCTTTTGGGGGAATGATTAATATTTGCTTAACAAAAAATCTCTGCCGTCTAGTAAAAACATGAGTCCTCCCGAATTTTTTTGCGTACGCCATCGTTCTGGTGTGCTGCCATTATTGTTGGAATGATGGAAAATTGGAAAACGGAATATAGGGCATTTCGGTATTCCAACATTCCAGTATTCCATCATTCCATTTTCCCTTGCTTTTCCAATTTTTAATTCAAAATTTGGAATGACTCATGTTTCAAATTATTTTCAATTTGTGTACAATATGCATTGTTTGAATTTCGTAAGTAATGGATTGAAATTCATTATAAAGAGCCTATCAAGTCAATTTAACTTTGTAGCATGAAATTACTCTAAATTTTATGCTTATGAATGTTACATTACTAAAAATGCTGTCTATTAAAGCATTCCTATGCTTGATGATTCTACATTTTACACATTTATCTTTTGCGCAAAATGCAGATAGTACGAAGCTAATCAGCCATTTTTCGGGCGCGGTGACCGTTACCAATAACGGCATTTCCTTAATTCCCACATTTTCATTGGGGGACCCTGCAGCAATTTTTAATCTGTCATTAAGGAAAAATAAACTGAGCTTTGAGCCGGAATTTCGATTCGCGTTGGAAGGCAAACCCTGGAGTTTTCTGTTTTGGTGGCGGTATAAATTATTGGAAAACAATAAGTTTCAAATGAGGATTGGTGCGCATCCGGCGCTCAATTTCAGAACCATTGCATTGCCAGTAAATGAAAATGGAGCGGTAAATGAAATGATTATAACGAGGCGTTTTTTGGCGGGGGAAATAGCGCCGAGTTATACACTCAGTAAAAATGTAAGTATTGGTGCGTATTACTTGTATTCACGCGGTTTTGATGCGACTGCCAAGAACACACATTTTATTACACTCAATAGTAATTTTTCCAATATTACATTGGGCGATCAATTTTATATGAATGTTACACCTCAAATCTTCTATTTAAAACAAGATAAACAAGATGGCTTTTTTGTTACATCGACTTTAAATATTAGTAAAAGAAATTTTCCGCTGACGCTTCAAACGATTATGAATAAAACCATTCAGTCCAATATTACAGGAAGTAAAGATTTTGTGTGGAATGCCAGTCTTATCTATACTTTTCATAAAAAATATGTAGCACAATGATAAATTAATCTTTTTTGCGTAAATGAAATAGTTTGAATTTTGTAAATTGCCAGCATGGAAAAGGTCGAGTCAATAGAAGAATTTTATAAGCGGAAATTTGCTTGGTTGCCCGATACTATTAAAAATGAAATCGGGCATTTCAATGTCTTTCCCTTAGACCCCTTTGTGGGCGAGCGCGCCAAACCGGTGCCTTACAAAAAGCGGGATTATTATAAAATCATGTTAATAAAAGGCAATTGCAAAATGCATTATGCCGATAAGGTAGTGGAAGTGCAAAAACAAGGTTTGGTCTTCTCAAACCCCCATATTCCCTACAAACCGGAGCATCTCGAAAAAATTCGGGGCGGATTTTTTTGTATTTTTAATACTCATTTTTTCCATCAGTTCGGCAATTTGAATCAATACGAAGTTTTTCAGCCGCATGGCGAACATATCTTTGAGTTGACGGATGAGCAGGTTGGCAAAATCGAACCGATTTATGAGCGGATGTTGGAGGAAATTAATTCCGATTATATTCATAAATATGATGTGCTGCGCAATCTAGTGTTTGAGTTATTACATTTTGCCATGAAAATGCAGCCATCTTCCAAATTCGATAAGCAACCCTTCAATGCCTCCCAGCGCATTTCCACTTTGTTTTTAGAATTGTTGGAGCGGCAATTCCCGATTGATGAAAATCATCCGACTATCCAGCTGCGGTCTGCCTCCGACTTTGCAAGGCACCTCAATATTCACGTCAACCATTTAAATCGGGCATTAAAAGAAACCGCGCAGAAAACAACTTCCCAAATCATAGCCGAGCGCATTTTGCAAGAGTCAAAAATCCTGTTGCGATACAGCCACTGGAATGTCGCGGAAATCGCTTACGCCTTGGGTTTTACAGAAGTGACGCATTTTAATAATTTTTTCAAAAAGCACACCGAACAAAGCCCGTCGAAGTTTCGGAATGGGTAAATTTGACCGAGCCTTTTTGGAGACGATAAAGGCGAATTTTTCCAAGCCGTCTGATTATTTTTCCAAGCTGCCGAGTCATTCGCTCAAGCCATCCGGTCATCGGGGGATGCCGTCGATTTATCCGACGCATGTGTCGAGTCATTCGGCATACGCATCAGATCATTCGGCACACTATAAAAATCACGCGCTCTGCTTGCTTTCTTTAAAAAAAGGGCGGTTTGAATTTCGTAAGTTATGGTTTGTTTTGTATTAACTAGGTAGCAATAATAAATGGAACTTTGCTTCAAATTTGCAGTTTCAAAAGGGCTGAAGGATCACTAAACAGCATGCTTTTTTGAGCGATTATTGTATTTTAACTTTTTATTAAGGAATAAAATGCTTACTTTTAGCCATATTTGAAAATAAAATCAATGCAATTGCTTACCACATCAATTACCCTACATACAAACGATTATGGCAATCTTTAACCTTAATATCAACGGAAAAAAACAACAGGTGGACGTAGATCCTACTACGCCAATGCTTTGGGTATTGCGCGATCATTTGAATCTCGTTGGCACCAAGTATGGTTGTGGCATTGCCCAGTGTGGCGCATGCACCATTCACCTTGGCGATGTGGCGGTGCGCTCCTGTTCACTGCCCGTATCGCAGGTTGGCAATCAAGCGATTACCACTATTGAAGGACTTTCTGAAAAGGGCGATCACCCGCTGCAAGAAGCCTGGCTGGAGCACGACGTGCCTCAATGCGGCTACTGCCAGTCAGGGCAAATTATGAACGCTGCTGCATTGCTGAAAGCTAATCCGAATCCAAGCGATGCTGTTATCGAAGCGGCAATGAACGGCAATATCTGTCGCTGTGGTACTTACACGCGCATCAAGGCTGCGATTAAAACAGCTGCAAAAGGTTGATGCAGGAAGGATGCCATGAATAAAGAAGGATTCAAAATTTCTTCTTGAAGGGACGGTGTAGCCGTATTTTTGTAATCTCCTAATTAAAAATTAAAAAATGACTCTTGTAAAAACATCATACAACAGACGTTCTTTTCTAAAAACCAGTGTAGCAGCAGGTGGCGGCTTGATGCTTGGATTTAGCTGGCTGGCAGGTTGCAAACCGACATCAACGGAAGAAGCGCTGGGCATGCCGGAGCATTGGTATGACATCAACGGTTTTTTGAAAATCGGTGAAAACGGTGCCGTCACTATTATGTCGCCCAACCCGGAAATCGGGCAGAACGTAAAAACTTCCATGCCGATGATTGTGGCAGAGGAATTGGACGTGGATTGGAAAAATGTGATTGTAGAACAAGCACCGCTCAACACGGAGGTGTTCACTCGCCAATTGGCGGGCGGCAGCCAATCCATTCGGCAGGGCTGGCAAGGGTTGCGCATGGCAGGGGCTTCGGCAAGGCACATGCTCAAGGAAGCGGCGGCGCAAGCCTGGCAAGTACCAGTGGAAGAAATAACAACGGAGGCGGGCGTTTTGAAGCATGAAAAGAGCGGAAAGTCAGCTGGGTATGGCGAAATGGCTACTGCTGCTGCAAAAATTCCTGTGCCGAAAGAAGTGCAATTGAAAGATATTAAGGATTTTAAAATCATTGGCACCTCCCGTAAAAATGTGGACGGTTTGAAAATAGTAACGGGACAGCCACTCTTCGGTTTGGATTATAAAAGAGTGGGAATGCTGATTGCGATGATTGCGCACGCGCCGGCTTTTGGTTTGAAATTAAAATCGGTGAACGACGCCGCAGCAAAGGCGATGCCAGGTATCAGGGATGTTTTTGTGATGAAAACCTACGAGGATGGCTACAAAACTCAATGGTGCGACACGACAGCATTTAATGAAATGGTAGTAGTGGTCGGCAATACAACCTGGGAAGTAATGAATGCTAAAAAGGCATTGCAACTTGAATGGGAACTGGCGCCTGCTGTCAGCAAAGACACGGATCTTTTTGGAACAAAAATGACGGTAACTACTCCCGCAGGGCTTGAAAATACGAGCGATCATATAAAAAAAATGGCGGAACTTGGCGCTCAAATGGCAAAGGAAGTCCGCAAAGACGGCGACCCAGCGGCTGCGTTCAAAAAGGCGGCGAAGGTGATCGAGCGCACCTACACCGCTCCTTTCTTGCCGCATAACACGATGGAGCCGATGAATTTCTTTGCAAACGTGACTGCAGACAAGGCGGAGCTCATTGGACCAATTCAGACCCCAGAATTTATGGAGAAAAGTGTGTCGGCAAGATTGGGTTTACCGTTGGATAAGATTGATATTCAAATGACTCGGCAGGGTGGGGGCTTCGGTCGCAGATTGTACGGGCACTTTTTGGTAGAAGCGGCGGTCATTTCACAAAAAATGAACGCACCGGTGAAGTTGGTTTATACCCGCGAAGACGATATGACCTTTGGCACGTATCGCCCGGCATATCATATTATGTATCGAGCAGGTTTGGATGCCAATAATAATCTGATTGCCTTCCACGTGCGGGCAGGGGGTATTCCTGAGAATCCATTGGCTGCCAATCGCTTCCCGGCAGGTGCTGTTGACAATTACCTTGCCGAGGAATGGGCACTGGAATCCAATATTACTGCTGGTGCATGGCGTGCGCCTGGCTCCAACTTTATCGCTGGGGCAGAGCAGTCTTTTCTAGACGAAGTGGCAGAAGCGGCTGGAAAAGACCCGATTGAATTTCGTCTGGCATTATTAAATCGTGCTAAAACGAATCCCGTTGGCAAAAATAATGATTACGACGCGGCGCGCTATGCCGGTGTGTTGGAGTTGGTGCGGGAAAAATCAGGCTGGGGAAAGGAACAATCCAAGGCAAACCGGGGCGTGTCGGCTTACTTTTGTCATAATTCCTATGTGGCGCAAGTGATGGACATTGTAATGGAGAACAACAAACCGATAATTCAAAAAGTACACTGTGCCATTGATTGTGGTATTGTAGTGAATCCGATCGCTGCAACCAACCTTGCAGAAGGAGGCATCGTAGATGGCATCGGACACGCCCTGTACAGCGCAGTGACATTCAAAGACGGTGCGCCTGAGCAATCCAATTTTGATAAATATCGTCTCATTCGCCATAGCGAGGCGCCAAAGTCTATTGAAATCCATTTTGTAAAAAATGATATTGACCCAACGGGTTTGGGTGAGCCTGTGAATCCGCCTATTGTCGCTGCGTTGGCAAATGCATTGTACAAAGCAACAGGCAAACGTTTTTACAATCAGCCATTTCTGGGCGACAAGCAGGTGTTGGGATAATAGGAAAAGAGCGATGGTTTTTCTACCATGAAAGAAATAAGAGAAATAATCCGCAGCTATGATGCGGTACAATTACAAGGCAAAAGGGCGGCGTTGGCTACGGTGGTACAAGTAGAAGGATCATCGTATCGCCGCCCCGGTGCCCGTATGCTGATTACAGAAGAGGGTAGGCTAACGGGGGCGATCAGCGGCGGCTGCCTAGAAGGAGACGCCATGCGAAAGGCACTTCGTGTCATCAATGAGCAAAGCGCTACGCTTGTCACGTATGATACGATGGATGAAGATGATGCCACCTTGGGTGTCGGATTGGGTTGTAATGGCATTATTCAGGTGTTGATTGAACCCATCTTGCCCGATGATCCATTTCATCCTATTAAATTGCTCAAAAAAACGAGCGCTCACCGACAGAGGGGTGTCCTTGCAACCTTTTTTTCGTTGAAAAACAGGCGACAATCGCAGCCAGGCACTAAGTTGTTCCTGGGGCAGGATGGAGAAGTTGTAGGCTCATGCCCAATTGCGGAGGAGCGTTGTTGGAAAGACGCGCAGCAGGTCTTGCAATCTGGCGAAAGCCTTTGGGTGGATTATTCTACACTCGATGGCGCGATGACTGCTTTTTATGAATTGGTACCTCCTCCTATTACGCTGGTAATCGCTGGAGCTGGCAATGATGTGATGCCTTTGGTGGATATGGCGACGATTCTTGGTTGGGAAATCAAAATAGTGGACGGCAGAGCCAACTACGCTAAGCCAGAGCGTTTTGCAAGTGCGTGTCAGGTGTTAGTGGCTAAACCCACACAAGTGTTGCAACAAATTTCGCTCGACGAATATACCCTTTTTGCGCTCATGACGCACAATTACAACTACGACAAGGCAATGTTGTACGAATTGTGTCAGAAAAATGCTCGTTTTATTGCAATGCTAGGTCCAAAGAAAAAGCTCGCTCGCATGCTCGACGAGTTTGAAGCCGAAGGTAAGACCTTATCTTCCGCACAACTTTCCACTATTTTCAGCCCGGCAGGACTGGACATCGGAGCGGAAACCTCTGAGGAAATTGCGCTCGCCATTCTAGCTGAAATGAAGGCGTTTCTCAGTAGCAAGCAAGGTAATTCGCTTCGCACCAAATCGCAACCTATTCATTCGTAGGGCAATTCTTTTTATACAATTTTGAGCCGTAGAATATTTTTAAAATATTCTACGGCTATTCTATTCACGTGGAGCAAGGATTGGCTCTTGCAAATCAGGAAATTGGTATTATTATTTTTTGAACTCTATAATATGCTCCGACTTGTATTCACTTTTCTCAGGTTTAATATTTTTTACAAACAAACGAGCGCGTTGTCCTAATTTCAAGCAAGTCCTTTTGTTTTCAATATCTTCGGGCGTATTCATCGGTTGTAAAGAAGGATACCAAAGAAAATAACCCGGTTTATCTAATAATAATTTAGGCTTCGTCCAGTCTTGCGAATTCATGGCTTCGCCCAAATCTTGATGTGAATTAAATGAAATATGAATGCTGCTGCCCGCCCAGGACGGACCTACTACTTTGCCCATGAGCATCACCCAACAATTGAGGTATTCATTCCAACTCACTGAGGGACCCCAGTGAAAACCGCCGGTTGGCGAAGATGCCGGACCGCCGCCTTCTGCCTTTGGAATTTGCAAGGAAGCAATCGGGGCGCCCACGCCATTCCAGGGCGCATTGAAACCCTTGCCATCCCAGCGTTTAGCTTTGCCAATAGGATTATCCAAATCTTCTAACTTGATGCGCGCCACGCTGATGCACTGCCCTGACCATTCTTTCTCAGGGTCATAATTTTTTTCATCATAAACCCCCGGATAACCATATTCTCCATAAAATAAATATAAATAATCGCCGCTCGCTACCGCCGAGGGATCGCCCACGCCACCTGCAAAAGTGTTAGAAGTATTGTGCGGTTTTAAAATCATGCGCGGCTGCAAATCCTCGATGAAAAGCCCTTTGTTTTCCCAGCTTCTGCCACCATCCGTTGATTTCATAATGCCAATGCGACACACCGCCGCAGGAGAGGTAGGTCCCGTCAAACCCTGGGGCCACTTTGCATCAATATAACCTTCGCCGGTCGTAGAATCATAAGGCAAAGTCATCGGATAATTTTCATTATGATATACGGCGTATAATGTTTTGCCACTGGCATCTTCGGTACTTTGATACACCGTTTCAAACCAAACGGCACCATGTAAGCCTTTTTGACCAATGGGCACATTTTTTGGCATGATCGGTTCGGTGAAGGCTTCCCGCGGACTGCGGAATACCTCTTCGGCGTTGCTTCCGCTGGCAAATTTAAGGTCGCGCGCGTCGCCCCAAAGCGGGTCTTCTCCATATTTTCCTGGAAAAATGCGAAAGGTATCGCCAATCCAGGCTTCTGCCATATTACAATCTACAAAATTATTAAAGTAAATCGTATCGGTCGGAATAAGCGTAAATTGTGGATTGAAGACTACTTCTTTTTCTTCGCTTGCTTTTTTATTATTACAAGCAGTAAATAACAGTATGAACGCCAGCGTGGCGAGGGTAAAGGTGTTGATTCGGTTCATGTTTAGTTAGTCTTATTTAAAAAGTAAAATGAAATAGAGTAATATTTATTTTCTTGATAACCATTGCATATTTTTAAAATTAAATCCGCCATTTTCTGCTTTAATACGAATGCTATTTTTACCTTTTTTTAAAGTAAATGATTTAGATGTAATGGTTTGCCATTGCTCCCAGCCATTTGTGTTGGGCACATTTAAGGTTTGAATTGGATTATTATTCATTAAAAATTGTAATTTCCCATCGGCATTTTCAGCAGCGACGCTAAATGACAAGGCGTAATTTCCACTTTTTGGTGTTTCAATGGTATATTGTAGCCATTCACCCGTTTCAAAATGATTGATGTAATAACTCGCTGTGTTGGTAGCTTCGCTCGCAATATCAGCACCATCATTCCGATATGTATATCCACGATTTCCAATATTTCGGTCGCTATTTACCGAGATATAATAATTGCCGGTGTCGAGGTCAACGTAAGCAAAGCCATGCCGACCCAAATCATAATCTACCGCATTTATAATCGAATTATTATTAACAATATGCTTCTTAAAAGGCTTTGTTGCATCCGATTTTGTTTGCCGGAACATGGCATCTATTACATCCTTATGATAAATACAATTTTCTAATTTTAAATTTTCTGCCAATTCCATCAATCCTTGGTACGCTTCTTCGGGTGTTGGTTTTGCACCTTTATTTGCCCAAAAGTCCAGTATTTTCTGATAATTTTTAGGAATTTTCACTTCCAGCGGATTGTTGAATCCCAGTTTTTTTAGGGGCCACCAAGCCCAGCCGATTCCATTACTTTCAACTAAATGAATGGCATCGCGAAACCAAACATTAGAATTTTCACCCGACTCGCCTAGCCAAACCGGAGCATTTTGTTCTTTTCTAATGTCTAAATATTTTTGAATGGCTTCTTGATTATTATAATTCCAATACTTATGAAAACTTATTACCATGTTATTATCCCAAAGCGGAAAAATGCCATTGTAATTATTGCCCCAGCAGTTGCCTTCAACTATAATGATATGTTTTTTATCTACCTCGCGGATGGCTTTAGTAATATCCATCATTAACTTTTTCAGCGGTTCATTTAGTTTTTCATTACATCCATTTTTATCTTCCGCACTTTGAAAGCCCCAATTTGGTTCATTAATAATATCGTAAGCGCCCATCCAAGGCTCGTTTGCATAGCGTTCTGCAAGTTTGCGCCAAAATGCGATCATTTTCTGCTGATTGGCTTCACTTTCCCAGAGCGAAGGCTTGTTTGGATTGCGGTCGGCAATGTTGAGGTCATTGCCTTGTCCGCCCGGCGCGGCGTGCAGGTCCAAAATCAAATACATCTTATTCGATTTACACCATTGTAAAAGACTGTCTGTCAAGACAAAACCCTGATTGAGCCAAGTATTTTGACTAGGTATAGGCTCTTCATCGGAAGGCAAAGTGTAAAGATTGTAGTGCATTGCTAGGCGCACAGAATTGAAGCCCCAGGCTTTCATGGAGTCCACGTCAATTTTGCGGGTATGATTGGCTAGCCATTTATCATAAAACGCAGCTGTTTTTTCTTTACCAATGAGCGCTTCAATATTCGTGCGGATCACATTTTGCTGCTGTGGAATGCCCTGTACCTTGAGCATGTAGCCTTCCTGCAACATCCAGCCCCCAAGCCCCATGCCACGCAGTAGCACGGGTTCCCCTTTTTCATTGACAATTTGTTGACCCTCTATCCGAAGAAAATTTTGTGCGTAAGTTGCTGAAAAATAGGAGCTAAAACTTAATAAAATAGCGAAGCGTATGTATTTCATCTTGCTTTTTTTTTGGCATTAAAAATAGACTTTTTCAAACAAGTTGCAAGGATTTTTATGAAAAGATGATTTTAAATCGTATGATTAGCGAGTTTGATCTAGTTACACATTTATTTAATCGAGAAAACTTATTTTATTTAGGGAAGCAGCACAATTTTGGCATCAGAAAAAGTATAAATCATTTTATCACCCGATAACAACAGTATTATGAAATTCAAATTCTTTATGCTGGCAGCGCTCGCTAGCACCTTGTTATTTACTTCTTGTGAAGAAGACACAACGGAAGAAACGAGTAAAACGTATGATTTAAGCGGTTTTACCGAAATTGATTTAGGCGATGCTTTTATCATTGAAATTGAAAAAGGGAATGCGTTTGAAGTAAAAGCGCGCGGCACGACTCGAAACCTGGATGAGTTGGAACTGAAAGTTGTAAATGGCAGGCTTACTGCGAAGTACGATCCTTACCGCAACAATCGTAAGCACACAGCGCTTACAATTCAACTGCCAAAGCTAAGCTACCTGAAATTGTCAGGCGCGACGGAGACGGATTTGCGTGGTTTTTTCAGCAGTACAGATAGCCTGAAACTTAGTGTTGACGGGGCTTCTGAACTTGATTCTGATATGCAGTGGAAGTACCTTGAGCTGACCGTGAGCGGCGCTTCTGATGTTACTTTGGATGGCGTTACGAAAGAAGTAAAAATGGAAGTAAGTGGCACTTCTAAGCTGATTGCCAGTAACTTACGCACAGAAACTGTTCAAGCCAATGTAAGCGGCGTGAGCCGGGTGAATGTAAATGTGTTGAGTACGTTGGTTGGGAATGTAAGTGGCAACAGCGAATTGCTTTACTTGGGAAATCCAACGACGCTGCAAGTAGAGGTAAGTGGTAATAGTAAGTTGACAAAATTATAAAATTTTGCGTTTATCAGGTAAATAATTGCGCTGGTTAGACGCATTAAGTTCAGCTAAATCAGGCAAGATAGCACATAGATCGGGTGAAAGGTACATAAAAATCCGCTGCAATCCGTGTGCTATCTTGCCATTTTTGGAATTTTTTTATGTGTTTGAAATCAATAATCGAGGAATGTATCTTCATAAAATCTCGGCAAACTTCCTTATCCTTGCCAAATATTTTTTTAGAATTTCCTTTGAAAATCGTATTCCATACTTCAAAATGGCAGGAAATACTTTTGGTAATGCGTTCAAAATCAGTACCTTCGGCGAATCGCACGGCAAAGCCATTGGCGTAATTGTTGACGGCTGTCCGGCAGGATTGGTGATAGATGAAGCTTTTATTCAATATGAATTGGATCGGCGCCGACCGGGGCAATCGAATATCGTGACGCAGCGCAAAGAGAGCGACACCGTACAGATTTTATCCGGCGTTTTTGAAGGCAAAAGCACGGGCACGCCCATTGGAATGGTGATTTATAATGATGACCAGCGTTCGGGTGATTATAGTCATATTGCTGATAAATTTCGCCCATCTCATGCTGATTTTACTTATTTTGCTAAATACGGCATCCGAGATTATCGCGGCGGCGGGCGCTCTTCAGCGCGTGAAACGGCGGCGCGTGTGGCAGCAGGGGCAATTGCTAAATTATTATTACAAACGCAACATGTAAATATTCACGCGTATGTAAGTCAGGTTGGACATTTAAAAGTGAATAAAATTTATCATGAATTAGATTTCCATGATATAGAAAAGACCGACGTGCGTTGCCCAGATTTAGAAATGGCGCAGCAAATGATTGATTTGATCAAAACAGTGCGCAAGGAGGGCGATACCATCGGCGGCGTTATTACGGGCGTGGTGCAGGGCTGCCCGGTTGGGTTGGGCGAACCTGCGTTTGATAAATTACATGCTGATTTGGCAAAGGCGATGATGAGCATTAATGCGACCAAAGGATTTGAATATGGCTCGGGTTTTGACGGCGTCACCTTGCGAGGTTCTGAACATAATGACCTGTTTTACAAGGAGGAAGATATTATAAAAACACGCACAAATCACTCTGGCGGCATTCAGGGCGGCATTTCCAACGGCATGGATATTTACTTTCGGGTGGCATTTAAATCCGTGGCAACCATTATTCCTGAACAAGAATCGGTTAACGAAGCAGGAGAGCCGGTGACAGTGGTGGGGCGCGGAAGGCATGATCCATGCGTACTCCCGCGCGCGGTGCCAATTGTTGAAGCAATGACGGCGTTGGTATTGGCGGATCATTGGCTTCGCCAGCGAGCAGCGAAATTGTAGTGCGGGCTTTACCTGCTAAAATAAAAAGTCGAACAGTATGGTATATGTCACTACATGAAATTATTATAAATATTCCACCTGGCTATTCAAAAGTTATTTACAAGGATAAAAAATATGCGCTTACCCGCAGCGATTTTAACGAGGGGAAGAGCCTGAAAATCTATGCTGAAGAGCTAAGCGGTACGGATTTTATTAGCTTTAATTATTACATCACTTCTACGGAAAATCATTTAAAACCTTGTGAAATGCCTGAACCAAAGGTGATCGAATTTTTAAAAAATTATCAACCTTTACATTTGTAGCGCTTCTATCATAAAATCGTTGAGTGGCTTAATGGCATGATAATGCGCCATAATTTGTGTAATAACATCATCCTGCAAAATAGTTTTGGGATCTAATTCTGCCATTACATAGTATTGTTTATTGTACAATAAAGATTGGTTTTCAGCTGCTTGTACAAATTCTACAGGGAGTTTTTTATTCTTTTCACCTTGAACGCCTTCTTCAAATTTATTTTTAAAATCGGGATGGTTAATAATATCTTTAAATCGTTGTGGATTCAACATGATATGCTGCCGCACTTGGTACAATGGTTCTTTTTCTAAAAAATAAGCGCCGCCGCCGAGCATAAAAGTCCCTTGTTCGAGGTGAATGTAAAAACCCGGCAACTCTTTCACCTTGGTGCCTGCACGAGAAATAATGGCACCCACATTGGTTTTGTAAGGGCTTTTATCTTTGGAAAAACGTGTATCGCGATTGATTCGAAAAATAGCCTTTTTAGGCTCGATGGTGATTTGTGGATCTACTTTTTGAATCTCGCGAATGATGTGCCCGATGAAATTTTCAAATGGCTTTTTTAAATCGGCTTCATAACGCGCTTTGTTTTCCTGAAACCAATCGCGGTTGTTATTTTTTGATAAATCTCGAAGAAAATCAAGTGCTTTTTGCGTTAACATTATGAATAAAGTTTATGCGTTGAAACGTAGAATGATTACTGATTTTCTTTCAGCTTTTTGGTTTGCCCGCGCAGGTCGCGCCAAAATTCACCAAAAGAGTCAAATTCCTTGCGGAAGCTGATGCCAGTGCCCACCTGAAAACGCCGCCCGCTTGCAATATCTGGCTGCAAACGCTGGTAAACCCGCAATTTCAGGCTCCGATCCTTATTTAAAACATATTCGATCACAACATCATTTCCAAAGAAAGTGCCAGCCGCTGCCGCTGTGCGCACATTTGAGCCGATATCAAGATTGCCGCCGACCGACACCGTCAGGCGATCATTAAAAAAGTTTTGCCGGAGCTGCACTTGAAATTCATCGCCACGATTGAATGCCTGTCCTTCGCCCAGGTCAACAGATTGATATTGATTGTAAGCAATGTCCAAATCAATGCCGGAAAGCACTCGTCCATCGGTAATGAGATCAGAAAATAACTCCGTAAGTAATAAAGATAATTGATTTGATACAAATTCAGAAACGGTATTATAAATAATTTCACTGCCTTGTAATGCAAAATCAGTTGGCAAAAATTGCCCAACCACAATCAAGCCAAAAACCTGCCGGTTCAGTTCATTTTGATCTTGTTTTAAAACACGTAATTTATTATCTGCATAATTTTTTAATTCACCGGTCAGACCCGGAAACTCAATATCAAAATTAATAACCGGTTGCCGCAAATCTCCTTGCAAATGCAACAATAGTAACACATTCGTAGCTTTACTGGCGTTGCTTTTGACGTCTGAACTGGCATTGACGAGGTATTCCTGAATAAAATTGGCAACAGAAGTATTCAAACCAGTATATTCTGCTTCAATGTTAATTTGCGCCGCCATAGGATCACCCGACCAGCGGATATTGCCACCTTGGCGAACCTGGAAATTTTTATTTACAAAATTGTATAATGAAAATAAATAATCGCCCTCTTGAATGGTGTAATCACCAAACATCTGAAAATTGCCGTCTCTGGGCATCAAAATCCGGATATTTCCTCGCCCTGAGCCTCTGATTACCTCACCCGTTTGCTCGTTGAACATCAATTCTACCTGCGCCTCTTCCTGAATCGTGAGATTCATTTCCAATTTTACACCTTTCAACTCAGGACGTTCGCGCCCGGCAGAGTCTTGCTGATTTTGTTCTTGACTCTTGTCCACAAAATTGATATAGGTCAGTTTGGTAGCGTTGCTAGCTGTGCTAAGCGGAATCACCAAACGCGCACTGTCATTCGCAGTAGCGGTAATGTAAATATCAATTCTATCAAAAGGTCCATTAAAACGTACATCTCCTTTGGCAATGGCATGCCCGTAAAAAAGGCTATTGTCTTCTTTTTTTGTGTCCATCACCAGAAAACGCGGCGTACGCAAACGCGCGTCCACGCCCAGGTCGCGCAGTCGATTGTGTCGCAAACCGCCTTGCACTGTGGCTTTATGACCATATTTATCATAAACAATTGTACCACTTGCATCAAACAGATAATTATTAATTTTAACTTCAGACTTTGGAAAAGTGTAAGTCGTTTTTAAATAATCCACTGAGATCAAGCCATCCATGATATCTACTTTCCCGCTAATGTTTGGCTTACCACCTGCACCATTGATGCGAACGTCGCCATTTACCTCCCCTTCAATTTGTGAGAAAACGCCTGCCACCAATTCTTCCAAAATACAGAGCGGAAAACGTTGTAAACCGACTTGAAAATCAAAGTATTTGCTCATTTTTTCCAGCGAAGCCGGGCGAGTAAGACTCGCTTCGGCAACGTCCGACAGATTGTACGTGCCGCGTGCGGTCAAACGCGAATTGCCATCGCGAATGAGCAGGCTCACATCCAGGGGTGATTTTAAGTTATTGCATACCACGTCGGCATCCAGTGTACCCAGGTTGCAGCCATTCACCAGCAAGGTGTCGCTCAGCATGTTCACCTGAATATTTTCCATTTTAAACAGGTCGTCCACCTGTGCAATCATATCAAAAGTGCCGCCGAAGTCCAGTACATCATCCTCCCACAACTGATCTATTACACCAAAATTAAAGTCAGATAGGGCAATCTTTACGCCTCTGTTATTGCGGGTTTCCAGCACGAGCTTCCGCCGATTGCTTTGCAATGTAAAGTTTTTTGCTGCAATATAATTTTTGCCAAACGTCACCTGATTGCCAGGGTCAATCTGCCAGGGCATTTCTAAAATAATCAGGTTTGATTGCTTGAATTGTACCTGAAATAAATTGGTATCCACCGGGTAGAAAAATCCTTCCAAAGTCAGGTTATCCAAAAGCCCATCCGAGTAATAATTCACCCCAAACTCCAGGGTGTCTTTTTTCATAAAACTCAGAATAGTAATTGGCTCAAGCGATTGTTTGTTATTTAAAATCGTAGAAGTGATGTATAAATCCAGCCAACCTTCACCTTGTAATAAATTCAACGTCATGGCAACATCATTTACCTGCACATCACCATATTTTACAGCGGGTAAATCCAACTGGATTACAAGCGAATCAGTGTTGCCATTGTACAAGCCCTTGATATGTACATCTCGCAGGCGCCCCAATTTCTCATCCACAATACGGTTGATTCCTCGCGAATCTGTTATTTCAATATCATATGTAAAATTAGCGGTATTAATTGTTTTACGATTGGATTTAATGCCCAGGCGACTGGCAAATTGTGGATAATTGCGCTGAAAATATTGAATAAACACTTCAGGAATTTGATCTATGTCAAATTTGCCAAGAATGAGCGCGGTCATGGCGTCCGATTGTACCTGAAATACTTTATTATTCAGCGAATCAAAATAAGACATCGCTTCGATGTAAGAAATATCATAAGTCTCATTTCCATTATAAACTAAATGTAAATTGCTGGCGGCGGCTTCTCCTTGCATGTAAGAAAAGCGGTCGTCCGACAAATTCAAATCCACTCTGCCACTCAGTACCAAATCGGCTTTTGATAAGTTTAGCTTTTTTAAATCAAGCTTTTGAATAGATGCCTGGAAATCAAAAACTGGAATGCTGTCTTTATAATTTAATAATCCGCGGAAATTAAAATCAATATTTTCATCTTGGATTACAAAATTTCCATTAAACAAATTGCGATTCAATTGACCATCGAGGCGAGCATTTTGATAGTTATATTGTTTGAATGTAAAATTCTGAATTTCCGCAGTTAGTTGAGCGCTAGCCGTTTGTGCACGCAGCCCGACCCCGTTTTTCACTTCCGAGGTAAAAGTAACCAGACCAAAATCAGGATTATTTGACCATTTGCCCAGGTCGAAATTGCGCAGCGACAATTTCCCGGAATAACCGGCTTTTTCGATGCCGTTTTTCAGATTCATCCGCATATCCATCACTGCCCTACCGATGTCGGTATTCAAGTCGCCGTATGCCACAAAATCACTAAAAAAGCCATCAAAACTGCCCCGGAAGTTCAGGCGCCCCAGCCGGTCAAAACTAGAAGGCAAATTCAAGCCTGGAATCAATTCGCGCAAGGTGCGCACCCGCGTAGTAAGGCGATCAAGCCGCAGGTTGAGAATTTCTTCATTTTTCACTGCCAGATTGCGCGAGCTAAAATCACCCTGCACCATCGAGCCATCCGACAAACGCAGATTGAGGTCGCGCACACGCAGGCTATTTACACTTCCGCGCACTTCGCCGTCTAATTGTATAACTTCATTTTTATTATTATTAAAAAAAAGATTTTCTTTTAGTCCTGGTGCAAAAAATAAAATGTCTCGTAGCGCCACCGCAGAGTGATTAATGTGCCCTTCCATTAATACTTTATCATTAAACTCAGAAAAGCCATCATAATCACGGTATTTGAATATCAAAGTATCGCCTAAATTGGTATAAGGTGTAATAAGATGAAAATTGTAGAGATTGATAGAACGGGGTGTTATCATTGCGTTTTCGGCAGCCAACTCGTTGAGGATGAATCCACTGCGCTCACGCAAGGCAATACTTTTAATACGCGCCTGAAAAGTATCACGTAATAATGCAAAATTATGAATATCAATATTAATGTTAAAAACATCTAAATGTTTATAATCTATTTCATCATTAGGTGTCGTTTTTACTGGTGCATTGCGATAGTTTTGCAATGAAAACTGACCATTGCGCAGCAAGAAATTTTCGACGATAATGCGCGTAGTAGTCGTGTCCGTGTTGGCAGTGTCAATGATGGCTGCGGCAGTATTGACGGGCACCGCAGGGGTAGGGTAGGACTCAATTTTGACAATGGGTTCTCGTAAGTCAAGCGATTTGATCTCGATATTTTTACCCGGCAAGTCAAATGCTTTGAACGTAATATAACCTCTTGAAAGCGCTGCGTAAAAGCGGTTGCCACGCGTTTGATTGTCTTCTAAAAAAGACACATCTTGCAGGTAAATGCGCTGAATATCCAAATGAAAAGGGCGCGATTTCCCTGCTTTTTCCTTTGGTGGAAATAGTTTTTCGAGCAATAAATCCAGATTGGTTTTGTTGGATGGCGCGAGGGTTCGTAGGTTAAAATTGGCGTCTGTCAGGCGAATTTCCTCCACCGTCAAACCCTGCCGAAGCAACACAAAAGGATTGAGCACAAAATTAGCTTGCAATCTGCCACTGTACAAAAGGGTATCGCCGTTAGAATCTTCCACATAAAAGCGACGCATCGTGAGGCGATCCAAATATGCTATATAAACGTAATCCAATTCTACCTTGGTTTCCAACTCTTTACTGAGTGTGCGGGCAATCTGGCGGGCGATATAATTTTGAACAGGCGGTAACTGCAGCAACACCGCAATCAGCACAAATGCCGCCACCGACCAAAGACCGATCCGAGCAATCCAGAGCCACACCAAGGTCATCACCTTGTTTTTTACTTCCGTATTTTGAGGCTGTTTTTCCTCCGCCATTGATTCGCTAAACCAACTTTGTTATAGTGTATGAATCGGAATTTTGAGATTATAAGAAACGTGGACTTCTATAATGCTGGATTCCGTATGTTGTTACAACCTGCAAATTAAAATATTAGATGCGGGTTTCGCCGAATTTAACGCATTTTTAATAGCGGTATTTTCATCTTTTTGTTTTTGACAATTGCCGAATGGATAGTTTTGTGTCTAATTGTAAGCCGGCTAACCTTTTTTCATAGGCTTTCGCCAAATTTTGTGCTTCGGCTGAAGTATTTTGTACCAATCCAAAATATAAAACGTACGCCCGCTGGTCAGCGCCAAAGCACCCCAACCATAAGCAATTGACTTCCAGGTTTTGAGCTAATAACTGACTCATGCGCTGCGAGGCACGTTCAAAATCAGGGTAAACCCCTTCTTGCAACAGGTATTTGGGTGTTTGAAAATTATATAATCGTTCACAATCATATAATATCAACGCATCTTCAAACATTCCAATTAAAACCTCCCCGCCAGCGCGCGGCGTCAAACCATTGGCAATCATTTCTTCCGAGCGCAACCAAGCCAGGTAAGGCACCACTTGAGGATTGAATGCTCGGACGGTATCGTAAGGATCGCGCAGAGAGTCAGGTTCCGGACCACGTATGGCTTCCGCGGCGATGACTTCCTGCGCGTATTGTTGCTGCGAAACATAGCGCTTGGTTCGCAAGGGTAATTCCAAATAAAAAACGGTGCCAACCAGCACGATGCCAAATCCCATTATTGCAAATTGATTGCGAAAAGAGCGTTTAAAACGAAACAAATACGCAGGATCGGAAGGATTCAAAGGAGCGGTAAATTTTTGGAAAGACTTTGGCAAATGCGGCATCTGCGGTAGTTGCCATTGTTGCAATAGTGCAGGAAGTGGCAATTTTCCTAAAATATCTTTGAGCTGTGCCCCGAATAAAGCGCCACCTCGTTGCAGCAGTTCCAATTGTTGAAGGGTATAAAACATCACGTTTCCTCGGCGGTGTTCAAAAACATCACGCCGCGCGGGAGCGATGAGCAATTGCGGTTTCCGATTGTTATCAATCAAAATCAACCCAAATCCGTAACGAATGCACTGTTTGCGCAATTCCTGATAAGCATCATTTTGAAAATCAGGAAAAACATCTTCGCTAATGGCAATCCATTGCTCATCTGCAAAATATTGTTTGAATTGTTCAACAGCATAAATGTAGCGATAGCGACGAAGATTCCAGGCGAATAAAAAGAACAATGCACTTAATCCAATCATTGCGCCCAAAATCATGCCCGCGATGGCAAGTGTGCTATAATGAATCACCACGCCTGTTTTTTGAATGTGTAACACTAAAAAGAACAAACCAATGGTAATGGTAGCAAATGCTAAGGCATCCATCAATATCAGATCGATCCTGCGGCGAAAATAAACCTCATCTTTGCTGTCAAGCGCGGTTGCTTCCAGGGTCGCCATGAAGCGACTGCCATCCTCTTGTGGAAAAGAATATTGCACATCGGCAATGATGCCACCCGTGCCGCGCACATCCGAGATTAGCTCCGGCACATCTGCCTTCACTCGAAAGCGATAGTAGGATCGCAGCGCACTGAGCGAAATTTTTTGTACCTCTTTTTCTGTCAGGATAGGAGTGGGATAATGCGTCAAAATGTACAAATTTTATACTGCTTCCAATTGCTTCCACAATTTTATTACTTCTACGGCTTCTTTTACATCGTGCGCCCGCAAAATTTTAGAACCTTGCTGCAAAGCGATCATATGAAGCGCCGTTGTTCCATTCAAGGCTGTTTTCGACGAACCACCAAAGGGCTTATACACCATTGATTTTCGGGAAATTCCTGTTAAAATAGGCAACTCCAATATTTGAAAAACGTGTAAGTGCTGGAGTAGTTGATAATTGTGTGTCAATGTTTTACCAAACCCAAAACCGGCATCTAAAATGAGGTCTTTAACGCCCAATTCGCGCAGTTTTCCTACTTCAGTAATGAAAAAATCGAGCACTTCCTGTACGACATTTTCATAAGTTGGATTTTCCTGCATGGTTTGGGGCGTTCCTTGCATGTGCATGAGCACATATGGCACATCTAGCGCTGCCACAGTTGCATACATATTAGAATCTATTCTACCAGCAGAAATATCATTGACAATGGCAACTCCAGCAGCCACACTTTGCCGGGCGACTTCTGCCCGCACCGTATCAATGGAAAGGATCGCTTCTGGAAAATGTTTTAAAATCGACTCAATTGCCGGCAAAACGCGCTGCAATTCTTCGGCTTCGCTTATCAATGCTGCACCTGGACGAGAGGACATTCCACCAATATCTAATATTTTAGCTTCCTCCTCCAACATTTTTTCTGATTGTTCCAGGATTTCCCTTTCAAATTGAACCCGACTTAATGAATAAAAAGAATCAGGTGTAACGTTGAGAATACCCATTACCACAGGCGTTTCCAGCGTTAGTAAGCGCCTGTTGCAATTCAGCGTTGAACGTACTTCAATCATGGACTGTTTAAAAGTTAAAGGTTCGTTTTTAGACTCTAATGTCTTAAAAAAGTTCTAATATTTGATTCTTCCCTGTTAAATTTGCCAAAAATCTCGATTCAATCATCAGGAACTAAAACAATTTGTAGCGCATTTAATACTTTGCAAACACTGTGCTACTTTTAAAAAAAATTGCGTATCAATAACAAAGCAACTTCAAAATTAATCATTGAAAATGGCAAGACAACCGCAATATGAGGCACCTCCCACCAACAATCGCGCGAGCATGGCACGCATGCTAGTAGCGCTGCTTGCATTAGGTTTTGTGGCGGTGCTGTTGTACCGATATTACCAAAATAATTTAAGTGATTATACGGTTATACCTAAAGAACTGCAAATCAATTATAAAGACGCAGAATTTGAAATTAATATTGACGAAGAAGATGCGTTGGCAATTTTATCCAATCCACAGCGCTACCGTCGGGAATTTAATCAATTGGTGTATGATGTGAATATGTCCATTTTGAGCCACGTGGCGAATCGAATGGGCTTGAGTGCTGCGATTAAATCGAAGGTGAAGGAGGAATACGAAAAACATCATCCGTATTTGAAAAATCTGTATTACAACGATTTTATTGCCATGCAGGATTCAACGGCAAGTTTGTACCAAACCTGGTACGATAATCAAGGCACCAATGCCGTGGAAGTCTTGCGCGAAGTGGCAGCAAAATATACGTGTTTTCTGGTGAATCAGGTGGTGACAACGCTGGTGGAAACAACCGGCAATGGCTCGATTTATGCGCGTGGCAAAAGCGTGGATACGCCTTGTGGTGTGGCGATGCAGGAGGCGTTGCAGCCGATTTTGAAAAGATTGGAAGAGCGCGCTGCCATTGACGATTTTAGTCGTTCCAAAGGATTGATGCAAGAAAAAGTGGAAAAAACCATAGCTGAACTGGCTACGGTGGAAGTGCGTGACAAAAAAGGAATGAGCAAGCAGTTGCAAACTAAAGTGTGGGGCTTTTCTGTCTCTTCGACCGATGTGGAGGTGACGGCAATTAGTATTTTAAAAGTTGGCTTTAAACTGAATGAATATTTTGACATTGCGCTGAATTCAAACGCCGGGGTAGTGACGATTACCTTGCCGGAACCCACGATTTTGTCGCACGAAGTATATCCGAAAATTGACAAACTCGATATTGGCTGGCTTCGAGAAGTAAAAAGTGTGGATTTGAATAAAACTTTTAATGTGTTACGCGCTGAATTCCGTAGAGATGCAGTAGAAGAAAACAATGTATATGAAAAAGCTGAGAAGCAAGCAGTAGAGCTGATGAATACGATGTTTGAACCCGTGGTAAGCAGCATGAATCGCCGATACAAAATCAAGGTGCGCTTTCGGGAAGTGCAATCAGATTATGAAAAAGATCATCCAGAATTTACGGCATCTGGTGAGGAAGAACAGGAGGAAGATATTCGATAAACTAGAAAATGGTTTCGTTTCCTAATGGTTTGAAATTGAACAAACCACTAGGAAATCCATCTTTTTATTGGTAAGAACCGTAGTACACAGCGCCTAGCACAGCTGTTCGACTATTCAAAATAAGATAAACAGGTACGGTTTCAATCAAAGGTCGCAGCCTTCCCACTTGAAAAAAATGTTCCAAAAAAATTGCTTTCGTGCTTTCGTCCCAAATTTTAGGTGGAATGCCGCCACCAATGAACACGCCGCCGGTTGCTTTCAACTTTAGCGCCAGGTTGGATGCTTCAATTGCTAAATACCGAATGAATAATTCAATCGTTTCTTGGCAAATTTTTACTTCTTTTCGATGCTCGCCGATCACTTGCGAATGGTCGCCTGTGGCAATTTTCTCAGCCAACCAGGCAGGCTCCTCATGTCCTTTTACATCTCTCAAAAACTGATAAATGTTGAAAATACCCATACCAGAGATGATGCGTTCCCAACTCACGTGTTCCCATTGACGTTGCAAATAGCGCAGTAACTCCATGTCCAACTCAGTGCGAGGCGCGAAGTCCGTGTGCCCACCTTCCGTGGCAAAAGGATGAAAGGTTTCCCCGTCCCAAAACAAACCACCTTCGCCCAAGCCGGTTCCTGGCGCAATGATTGCCCCATTTCCTTCCGTATCAGAATTCCCCGCATACACTTGCGATAGCTCGTGTTCGCCCAGCATGGCTAATCCGTACGCCTTGGCTTCCAAATCATTGAGCAACAACACTTCCTCCACTTCCATCTCCTCGCGTAACGTATTGACATCCAATGACCAATTTAAGTTGGTCAACTTGACTCGACCATGTCGCACCGGACCTGCGGCTGCTATACAGATGCGCTGCGGGGCAACGGAAGCCGTATCAATAAAATCTTTTGCCATCTTTGAAAAAGAATCCCATTTCTGCGATTCATATATATCTTCTTGCAAAAGTGTAAAAGTCTGTTTATTGATAACATATAATGCCAAATCGGTTTTTGTGCCACCAATATCCGCTGCCAGTAAGATGGTTCCTTCTTTTATTCGACGTTTTCCCGGAAATACAATTGGTAGCGCTGCTGCTTCCATTACCATAGTATCTATTTTTTGTAAAACACGCTATAAAGTGTAAAAGTCGGAATGATTTTCCATATTCTTGCATTTGATTAATATCATTTTGACGCAAAATTTAAATTGGCTGCAAAATTTTATTTGGAATTCCTTTTTCCATTCCTCAAAAACCTGCAATTTACTCGCTAATTCTCTAAAATTAGAAATTTACTTCTATGAGCGAGCAATCTTCTCATTTTGAAACCCTTGCCATTCGTACCCAAGCCGAACAAACCCCTTTTCGGGAACACTCAGTGCCCTTGTATGTGACCTCCAGTTTTACCTTTGACGACGCCGAGCAGGCGCGCGCCTTGTTCGCTGATGAAATGCCCGGCAACATTTATTCGCGATTTTCCAACCCGAACAATGATGAATTTATCCAAAAACTTTGCTTGCTGGAAGGCGCTGAAGATGGCGTAGCGACTGCGACGGGTATGGCGGCAATGTTCCTGAGCATGGCAGCTTTTGTGCGCAGCGGCGACCATGTAGTGGCATCCCGTTCGCTTTTTGGCTCTACGCATCAGATTCTTACGCAGCTGCTGCCGCGTTGGGGTATCACACACACGTATGTGGACGCAGATCAGCCCGAACAATTTGAGCAGGCGATTCAGCCAAATACCAAAATGATTTTTATTGAAACGCCTTCTAATCCCGCAATTGATTTGATTGATATTACATGGCTGGCGCAATTAGCTGAAAAACATGATGTTCTACTAAATGTGGACAATTGTTTTGCCACGCCTTATTTACAAAATCCTATAAAATTAGGCGCACATATTGTAACGCATTCTGCTACCAAATTCATAGACGGGCAGGGTAGGGTGCTCGGCGGCGCAGTTTTAG
>CAZFBN010000027.1:0-43665 GCA_964517145.1 uncultured Saprospiraceae bacterium | reverse complement strand
TCATCCGTAAATTATTATTTCTGGTCAGTTTGGAATCTAATAAGAAAAAACCTGCTTGTTGATAATCTTCCACAGGATTAAAATTTACAATTTTTACTATAATATCACAGTTTTTGCAGGTAATTCTATGAATAAATAAATTTTCTATTGCAGGTGTATCAGGAGGTGTATTCCAGTAATCTCCTCGTAAGGTATATAATTTCAAGTATCCGAATTTGTCTTGAGTTTTTAATAACGAATCGTTTCGATCCAGAATTCGCCATCCACTTTTTTCTAAATCTTCAATAGTCTTGAAATTAAAATTTTCTACTAAAAGACGATTCTCAGGAAAATATATCCAGCAAATTGCAAATATGAACAATAAAAGTATAGGGAAAGCTAACAGCAGTAATCTCTTTTTCTTTTTACTTGCCAATAAAGTCTGAGCGATGGGATTTTGAGAAGCTTCTATTTGTAAGAGTGGCTCAAGCTTATTATTATCGCCATTCCTCCGCAAACCACCATATTCATACCAATACCGATAGTTCGCTTCTTCTTTTCTTTTGGCTTCCTGGTCGAGCGGCGCATTGAGGACGTAGCGCGCCAGGGTATCCAGCGTCGCCAGGCTGGGGTTGATGGTATGAGCTGTATCGCTCATAACCGCTTTGCTAAAATTAACAAGACTTTTGGCGCCAACCATGAGGTCGGTTTGCTCAAAAATGGCATTCGATAATAATTTGGCTTTTGTCTCCGTCAACTTTTCCAACGGAAACCCAAACGCCTTTTGATGTACATCTTCCAACAATTGCTGAAAGATTTGAAAATCGGGGATAGTCATAATGTAATATGTGTTATTTCCTGAATGTTTCCAGTAGAATTCCTATTGATTTCCGGGAAATGTACAATGCCTTCGATAATTTAGTACCGTTGTTACAACACATCAATCCAATAGCTCCCATAATGATTTATTGCAAACCAAAATTTGCAAAATATCTCTGTATAACTACAAAAATAAAACAAACATTATTATTAATCATCAAAATTCTTTGTATTATGAAACCCAAAATTTTGACCTTTGCGTTTTTATTATTTGCCTTTATCTGGAGCTGTACACCGGATGACACCGTGCAAATTGCCCTCGAAGAAACAGAGAACTTTAGTTTTATGACTGACCCGCAATTGGAACAAGAATCACAGCAGCTACTTGAACAAGCTAAAAATGGATTGAATGCCTCGCCGCATCAAAGGGGAGGTGCAAGTGTGGTGTTGCTACCTGCTGGCTCGGTTGATGCCTTGCAAAGTGCAGTGCGTGCCGCTAATGGGGGCATCGTGTACATTCGTGCCGGGGAGCACCGCGAAACAAAAACAGTGACCATTGATCGGAAAGTGACGATTCTTGCCGAAAAAGGAGCGGTACTGATTTTCAACACCCAACCTTCCCCTCCTGCTATTCCGGTACAGCCGGCGTTACACGTCCTGAACGCCCCCGATACGTATATTAGCGACGTCGAAATACGCGCTGAAGGCACATCTGGTGGCATCGGCATCTTAGTGCAAAACTCACCGCGAACCAAGATTTTAAAGTCAAAACTGACAAACCATCAGTTTGGTATTGTATTAGAAAAAAGTGAAGCGACTGTTGTTTATTTCAATACAGTGGTGACCACTTCTCTTTGGCAAAGCGGTGCGTTAGAAAATGCGCATGGTATCATCAATATCAATGGAGAGCGGGTGCGTATCATCAGCAATGATGTTTCCAACAGTGTTTTTGGCATTTGGGCTTGTGACAAAGATGGGTATTTGAGCAGTAATTATGTACATGGCAACTTTCTTGGCATCATACTTTGCAAAGTGCCCGAACAATCTATCCCACTGCCAGATGGCACTTTGATAGGAGCGACATTTTCTGCGACCAATTGGCTTACCACTAACAACAATGCAGTGGGTAATTTTGATGTGGGTTATCTCATCATTGATGGCGCGAATGGCAATACTTTGACCAATAATTTCTCTTCTAACAATGCCCGCGTAGATTATGAAGTGGTGGGCGACTCCCAGCGATTTGGATTTTTTACACCGCAGGCATTTAACAATACCATCCAAATTCGGGGTAAACAAACAGTGAAAGATTGCGGGTTAAACAGCAAAATTACTGGTGGTGTACGCATTGATACACAGGCGATGCCATGTTTTTAACCAAAATTAAACCCCTGTAATAAGTTGGAATACTGGAACTTGAAAAGCCTTTCGTCATTCCAGTATTCCTTTTTTTTAATAACTATAATCTACTAGCGCCCAAATCACTAAGATAATTCCTATAACGGCGGATAAGCCTGCTAAAAATCCAAAAAAGCCAGATAAAATACCTAGACCCGCCACTAACGCCAACGCCAATGCCAATGCTAGCGCCAATATACCGAGCCGAAATCGGTCATTCTCCCAAATTTGAGGCGGCGCAGCTTTCTTTTTGAACAATTTTTTTTCCAGCCTCGCTTTTGCTTGTACCATCCGTTTTTGAAAACGCTGCTGCTGCATTTCCAATTCAGCAGCTTGCGGCGCGGGCGCTACAATGGCATAACTTTCTGTAGAAAAAGCGAAAAAGCTCACAAAAAGGAGTAGAGTTAAAACAAATTTTTGCATGTGATCAACATTTTTTTGGATGAAAGATTGTTTTCGATCTATTTTTAACGCATGTTGCAAAAGAAAAGTGGAATGAGATTCCGTTTTTATGATGTAAATTGATTGCTCATTCCCCTATTTTTGTCAGAATCAGAATGTCCAGAATGAGGGAATTATCAGAATTTGTGATATTCTGCAAATTATAAAATCCGGAGAATCCTGATTCAGATGGCTAGTAAGTATTAAAATCAAAGCATGACGCTCTATTTTGGCTTGGCACTCGACGACATTTCCTACCCGCAAGCGACGCAGACAACGGGCGGGGTGGATTATTGCGGTCCGCAAAAGCTGGTGCTGATTTTGGAATCGCATCTGGGCATCATCGGGCATCCGCCGGAGAATGAATATTTACGTATTGAGCAATATCGACAAGCATTAGCCTTTCATTTACAAAGAAATACAAATGTTTTTTATAAAAATTCTTTTGAAGCGGATCAGTTTGCGACGGCGGCGAAGCTGCTGGCGATGCGGGATGAATTAGCCACTCTCTGCCCCCCACAAGGGGGGATTTGGGAGAAGTCCCCCCTTGGGGGGGATTTAGGGGGGCTAGAGCGACTTCATTGTCTTTGGGAAATTGAAAATTTATTTAAAAATCCTGACCGACATTTAGCGTTCGGTTTTGCGGATCGGTTGGTGGCTGTTTTGCAACATTTAGATAAAAGAAAACAACCGATTCAGGAAATTTATTTAGTAGAACCGTTTGAATTATTACCAGCACATTTACAAAATTTATTAAAAAAGTTAGAAAATTTAGGGGCAATATTACATCCATTAAATACTGAAGCGCCGGGCGGGGAAAACGATTTAGCTGTTTTTCAACAAACACTAATAGATGTGGCACACTTTCAAAGTGTGCCACATCTCAAGCAGTCGCTCAAAGCCGATGGCTCTTTGCTCCTCGTTCGCGGCAAGCGCGACGCAGATTTGGCGGGCTTTTTGGCACAATTATTCCGACATAATGAACATTTGCGACCAGTTTGTTTGATTCCAAATAAAAATCGGGCGCTTGACATGGCGACCTCGCTGGAAGGCTTGCCAAGCATGGGCATTCCCTCGGCATCTTTGGCGCGACCTACTTTACAGGTGTTGAAATTAATCACCGTTTTTTTGTGGAATCCGGTCGATCCCTTTAAAATCATGGAGTTTGTCTCCCTGGCAATCAAGCCTTTGGAGGCGGAATTGGCGAATCGCATTGCAAATTTAATGGCACAAACACCCGGTTTGCGCAGTGATCGCTGGATTGCGGTGGTGAATGAATATTTTGAAGACCTGGAGCGACGCGCACGCACAGACCGCAGTTTGGATGTGGCAGAAATTCGTTTTCAATATCGTTTTTGGTTTGAGCGGCGGCGTTATGATATTGCTCGCACGGTGCCGAAGGAGGATGTAATAGAAATATTTACTTATTTACATCGCTGGGCGCGGCGGCAGTTTGAGGAGCAGGATAGTAAAAATAATTCGCTGCTGGTGCTGAGCGAGCAAGCCAAGCGCATCCGCGATTTGCTTGAAGCTTTGCCGGAAACGCAATTGACAAATTTAGAATTGGAGCGCATTGTACGCACGATTTATGAACCCGCGCCGGTGAATTTTTCCGAGCAAGAATTAGGATTTTTACCGCATGTACATCATACCAATGCGTTTATTGATAATGTAAATCATTTACTTTGGTGGAATTTTACACTCGCCGAACCCGTGCATTTCTTTTCGCGATGGTATAAAAATGAACGTGATTTCCTTGAAAATCAAGGCATTAAATTACAAAATCCGACCGATGAAAATGAATTATTAATCTGGCAACGTCGGCAGCCGATTTTACGTACTAAAAAACAATTAATCCTCGCCATTCCCGACATGGTGGACGGTAGCGAAGTGCATCCGCATCCTTTGTTTGGAAATTTAGAAGCGACTTTTAATAATCTGGATGATATTACATTTGATATTGATAATGAAAAAGGAAAAGCGGCATTTACTAAATATTTCCATTTACCAAATAAAGTAAAATTATTACATCGGCAGTTGGGTAAACCACGTCCATTCCTCAGTGTACGCGCGGCAGAGCGCCTGAGCGCGCGGGAAGAAGAGACCTTTAGTAGCCTGGAATCTTTATTTTATTATCCGTATCAATGGGTTTTTAAACATAAAATTAAACTAAATAAATCCTCGATTTTGAGTGTGGTGAAAGACACAACCCTGATGGGCAATCTGGCGCATGGCTTTTTTGAACGCTTATTTGAACAGGATTTGCGCAGTTTGACAAAAGCACAGGTTGAAAATTGGATTGATGCGGAAGCGCCGAATTTATTATCGCGGGAAGGCGCGGTTTTCCTGCTGTATGGGCGCGAACCGGAGCGGGTGGCGTTTATTAAAAAACTGAAATTTGCGGCGTGGAGTTTGGTAAATTTGGTTCAAAAAAATGGCTGGCGCGTGGTCGGCACGGAAAAAGATTTGGAAGGTAAATTTCTCGGCATTCCCGTCAACGGCAGGGCGGATTTGGTGCTGGAAAAGGACGGGGAATTGGCAGTCATCGACCTGAAATGGCGCGGTGCTCGCCGACGAGAAGAAACGATCAAAAATGAACAAGATTTACAATTGGTTTTATATTCAAAATTGTTAACAGCCGATCATACTTGGGCGCATACGGCGTATTTTATACTCGAAAATGGAAAAATGATTGCGCGTAACAATCAGGCTTTCAAGGAAGTAAATGCGATTTCGCCCGATAGCGACCACGTGCAGGTACACGAGCGCATCCTCGCGCGGATGCAGGCGACCTACGCGTGGCGGCTCCAGCAATTGCAGGAAGGGAAGGTGGAGGTGCGCTGCCAGCAAACGCAATTGGACTTGGAAGAAGCGTATCAGAATCAGTTGTTGGATTTGTTGGAAATGAAAAGCGAAGACGCGCCATTTGATGATTATCGGACGCTAATTAATTTGATAGAGTAAATGTCTGAACCAGGATTTTTATGATTATCATGCTGTTTTTGATACTAGTAATTAATCATCTTTATCATAAAAATCATAAAAATCCCGGTTCAGATAACATTATTGCACCTTCGTCCAAAAAACATATTTACCATTCTGGTTCGTCGTTACCAACTGTCCCTCATGAAATTGATATTTCGTCCTGAGTTCTTCCTTTGAATTTGGGTCAACCAGCACAAAATAAGAAGGCTCGGAATACCAATAAATCTGCGTGATCTGGCTATCCCCTTCGCTCGAAAATGAAGAGCCTGCGCCGCCTCCAGCCGATTTGCCCTGCCACACGCCTGCGATGCCTTCTTTCGTAAATTGCATAAAATAATCGGTGCTCATGCCCATGTAAAAATCGCCGGAGCCACTGTTCATGGTCTCTGTGGTGCGCCAAATGCCGGCTAATTTTGCATCCCGCGTTTTTTTAGGTGCTTTGGTGGGGTCTAAATTGCCCGTGTTGAATGATGGTGTAGCAGCTGTTGAATTTTGAGAAGCCCCGCCATTACTGCGTTCCAGTACGAAAGTTAAAGGAATATTTACACCAGTATCCTCGTTCTTTACATACATAATAAAAGTAAGCGTATTATTTTCAATGGCAGACTCAAAAGTAAAAATTTGCTTCGTCGTAGCATCGGTAATGGTGCCGCTGGCAATGCCATTTGCTACTGCGCCTTTTAAAGTGCCTTTATCACTGCCAATGATTAATTCGCCCGTAAGTTGTTGATTAGCAGCCTGTTTGAAGTCTATTGTAATATTGACATCATTTTGAACAGCTGTGTATTTACCTGCAAAATTTTGAGCATATAATAAGGAAGTAAATGATGTAAATAAAATAACAAGAAGCAGAAATAGGTGGTTTTTCATTGTATATTTGATTTTTTTACGAAACGTATAGCGTTTTCGATTTATTTTAAACTGCCTCAAAATCCATTCAAGCTTCATACAATTCGATGGGCAACCCATCAGGATCGGCGAAAAAAGTAATTTTTTTACCGGTGTATTCATCTATTCTAATGGGTTCAATATCAACACCTTTTGTTTGTAAAATTTCAATTGTATTTTCAATGTTTTCTACCTGAAAAGCCAAATGCCGCAAACCCGCTGCCTCCGGTCGGCTCGGACGTGCAGGCGGATCAGGAAATGAAAATAATTCTATGATATAATGACCATTTAAAGCTAAATCCAGTTTATAAGACTGACGTTCAGCCCTATACACTTCTTGTATGATTTCTAAGCCTAAAATATCCGTATAAAATACTTTGGAACGTTCATAATGGGTGCATATAATAGCGATGTGATGAATAGCCTGAAGCGGCAAAGCCATAATCATGAGCGGTTTTGAGGGTAAAATTAATGAAAATTGCCTGGACACCGTAGCGCCAGGCAATTAAATTATAAAATTTCAGCGTATAATAGACCTGTTCAGAAATAAAAAATCTAGCCACAAAAGCACAAAGCCACGAAATTCACACTAAAATCTTTGTGAAATTTTTGAGTTTTGATATCATTGAGGCAGCTGAATTTTATTTTTGAACAATTTTAATAGTATCAAATTTTTAGCTTTCCTTCCACGCCATCGTCCATCGTCTTGCCCGTTACAAGCGAAGCTGCCATTTTAAGAAAAGCCACCATTTTGCTGCTTTTTGTGTCCCAGTAATAGCCTTCTTCCGGTATAAAATGAACCACCGTCAAATTAGGATCATCTTTGCCCTCCTGAAACCAGATTTTGGCATCATCCTTCCAAATCTCCTCTATTTTTTGGCGATCATGCAGCACTTCGGCAGTTCCAAAAAGCGATAAAAACGAAAATTGCCCTGGGTGCGCATAGAACAATTGCACCTGCGGGTCTTGCTCAATCTCGCGGTTATGATTGCTATTTTTTGCGCTCAAAAACCAGATATCGCCGCGGTCGTCCACCTTTTGAGTAGCCATCGGGCAGGTTGAAATCGGCGTTTCTGAAAGATTGGTACACATCATGCAGATGTTAATGTCGTTCGCTATATCTTGAATTTTTTTAATAGCCTCTTTCGAGTGACTATAATTTTTTACATCGCCCATTTTATTCAGTTTTTTTGATTTTAATAATAAAAATGTAAAACCGCCGGGAGCGGTCTTTATAGATCGGAAATGGGAAAAAGGATGTTCAATCAGATGCCCATTTTTAACGAGAAACGTAAATGGCTTTTTACTTTGATTAGTATAATGAATTTTTACTACTTTTACTACTTGTTATAAAAAATGCGACCGCATGAAAGACCCTTTAAATATAGAATCCCATCGCCCTCGGTATCATTTTTCGCCGCCTTCCAAATGGATGAATGATCCAAACGGAATGGTTTTTTATAATAGAATGTATCATTTGTTTTATCAATATTACCCGGCGGACATCGTGTGGGGACCCATGCACTGGGGGCATGCGGTGAGTTATGATATGATACATTGGGAGCATTTACCCATTGCATTATATCCTGACAAATTGGGTTATATTTTTTCTGGCTCAGCCGTGGCGGATGTGCAAAATACCGCAGGTTTTAAAAATGGAGCCGAAACTCCGTTGGTTGCTATTTTTTCTTACCATGATCCCATCGCTGAAAAGCAAGGGCAGCTTGACTATCAAACGCAAGGGATTGCATACAGCAATGATGGCGGGCACTCCTGGCTCAAATATGCGGGCAATCCGGTTTTAAAAAATCCGGGACTCAAAGATTTTCGTGATCCCAAAGTGATCTGGTACGAACCAGCACAAGCGTGGGTAATGGCGTTGGCAGCGGGAGACAAAATTTTATTTTATCGCTCTTCCAACTTGAAAGATTGGACGCACACAGGCGAATTTGGTGAAACCTACGGCGCGCATGGTGGCGTATGGGAATGCCCGGATTTGTTTGAATTGCCCGTAGAAGGCAGTGATGTTAGCAAATGGGTGTTGCTTGTGAGTATCAATCCCGGCGGACCCAATGGCGGCTCGGTTACGCAATATTTTATTGGGGATTTTGACGGTCAAACTTTTATAAGCGACTACCCGGCAACGGCCATTTTGTGGCTTGATTTTGGTACAGATAATTACGCGGGCGTTACCTGGTCGAATGTGCCTGCGCAAGACGGGCGGCGCTTGTTTTTGGGCTGGATGAGCAACTGGAATTATGCGCAACTGGTGCCAACGGAAAGGTGGCGAAGTGCGATGACGGTGCCACGAACTTTGCACTTGGGGCTAAGTCCTCAGGGTATTCGTCTTTTTTCAAAACCAGTGCGGGAATTGGAAAAACTGCGCGATCAAAAATTTAATTTTGCGGCGGCAAAGGTCATGGATGTTTTACAACTATCAGGTATTCAGTTGCCTACTTATGAAATGTTTATAGAATTTGATTTGCAACAAACCACTGCACAAGCCTTTGGGGTTACATTGTTCAATTCAAAAGGAGAAAAGGTAAAAATTGGTTATGAGGTCGCTTCGGCTCAATTTTATATAGACCGCAGTGCTGCTGGAAAAACCGATTTTTCTGATAACTTTGTTGAGCAGCAATGGGCGCCTCGTTTGTCGGATCATGCCGTTTTGAAATGGCATCTACTGGTGGATGTTGCTTCGGTAGAATTGTTTGCTGATGACGGAGCCACTGTGATGACTGCAATTTTCTTCCCCCACGAAGATTTTAATCAGATCAATATATTTTCAAATACCGGTGTTACCATGATGCAGTCAGCCGAAGCGTGGACGTTAAAATCCAGTTGGTAGTTGAAATATTATGTAATTGGTTATTTTTAATTATTTATTTTTTGTTTTTTTAATCGTTGATAATCAAATAAATTTAATAAAATTAAAAATTGTATTTGATTCTGCTCAATTACTTATATCAAAAATGCTAATTATTTACATTGAAAAATTGATTAATTCTTAAAGTTTTAAAAATGAAGAATATCTTTTTAGGAATTGTAGCTACCTTGATGCTGATCACGGCTTGCCAGCAAAAATCAGCTTCCAATGCGACCGAAAGCAATGCTTCTAACACTGCTGCCGCGCAGGAATTATCAGATGGCTCGTTTTGCTTTGAACATGCGGTTGGACAAGACACCACTTTTGTTAAATTGATTATTACTGGCAATGATGTTTCGGGTCAAATGAATTGGGGGGCATACGAAAAAGACGGCGCTAACGGCACCTTGCAGGGTACGCGCAATGGCAACGAAATCAGTGCAATCTGGACTTATGTGATCGAAGGAAGCAACCAGACAGAAGAAGTGATGTTTAAAATAGAAGGAGACCAACTGATGCGTAAAGTCGGCGAACTGGAAGACTCTAACAATGACGGCAATTTAAAATTAAAAGATCCGGCAAACGCCACTTATAGTGAAACTTTTGTAAAAGTGACTTGTTCATAAAACCAATTTTTTAATAATTGACTCCGTTTTAAATGTATGAAACAAAAGACCCGTTACACCTTGCTGCTGTTTATTCCGCTTGGGCTGTTTGGATTGTTGCGTTTTTCAAATCAACAAATAAACGTTTTTATTACCAAAAAGGAACATTTCAAGGAATATTCGTTGGCTGGCGTGGATGGGCCTTATCTTTTCTGGCGAGATGATTCGTTGCAAATCGTAGAAGTGACCGGGGCGAACGCTATTGAAAATCGCTTGATAAAGCCTCAGCCTTCCACGCGTTTTCTTTGCAAAGTTGCTAATGAAGACCGCGACCAGTTCTCTTTTTCTTTGCAAGCCAATCCAACCACACCTCCAGCGGTGTACGCTCAGCCAAGTAAAGTGTTGGCGCTATCTGACATTGAAGGGAATTTTAATGCGTTTTACAGTTTATTACATGGCAATCATGTAATAAACGAGCAATATCAATGGACTTTTGGGGACGGACATTTAGTGCTGGTGGGCGATTTTGTAGATCGCGGCGAAAATGTTACTCAATGTTTGTGGTTAATTTATAAATTAGAACAAGAAGCATTACTACATGGTGGTCGGGTTCATTATATTTTAGGCAACCATGAAGTAATGAATTTGGAATATGATTTTCGATATGTACATCGAAAATACCTGTCCTTAGCCATGCAGCTTTTTGGAAAATCAGTGGCGGCTGATGCTTTCCCTCATTTGATGTCAGAAAAAAATGTGTTGGTACAATGGTTGCGAACGCATAATTGTATCGAAAAAATTGGCGCTACCTTATACGTGCATGGCGGCATTAGCGAAGCGCTATTGGAATCCAAAATGTCAATAGAAGAAATCAACCAAACATTACATGGCTATTTTCAAAAAATGCACGACAGTCTGTACGTCAGCGATGATCGCAGCGTTTTGATCAACGGGCAGGTCGGACCGCTTTGGTATCGGGGCATGGTAAAAACGCAAATGCACAGCGATTTGCAAGCAGATTTAGGACTGGTCAATCGAGCATTGCGGCATTTTGAAGTAAGCAAACTGGTAGTTGGGCATACGCTTGTTCCAGAAGTGTCAACTGATTTTAAAGGAAAAGTGGTGCGCCTTGATATTCGGCAACCCAATGCAAAACGCAGCGGCAAGGCGCAGGCGCTACTAATCGAAAAAGGCGTACTGTATCGAGTGAATGACTTGGGCGAGCGCACGCTTTTAAAATGATAGAATTAATCTTCCAATATAAGCAGCCGCTTTTTATGGTAAATTTAAATAAGGTTCAAACTAATTAAAATTGATGCTGTTCTTTAGACAGACGTCGGAAGCGAGATGTCAGCAGTCAGACTTGCCAAATATCTGAATTAGTTAGTATCTGACATCTGACTTCTGATATCTGTAATCTTACTTCTATAATATAAGTACATTCTCTAACATAAAAACCAACCACTATGGCATTTCAACTTCCTGATTTACCGTACGCTTTTGATGCGCTGGAACCACATATTGACGCGCGCACTATGGAAATTCACCACGGCAAGCACCATGCGGCTTACACCACTAACCTGAACAACGCTATTGCCGGTACGGAACTGGAGGGCAAGACAATTGAGGAGATTTTGGCAAATGTATCGAAGCAACCAGTTGCAGTGCGCAACAATGGCGGTGGCTTTTGGAATCATAACCTGTTCTGGGAAATCATGTCGCCCAATGGCGGCGGCGCTCCTACGGGTGCCGTAGGCGAAGCCATCAATCGCGATTTTGGCGCTTATGACAAATTCAAAGAGCAATTTGCAGCTGCTGCTGTAGGTCGTTTCGGCTCTGGCTGGGCTTGGCTCATTAAAGATGGCAGCGGTAAATTGTCCATCACTTCTACGCCGAACCAAGACAATCCACTCATGGATTTGGCAGAAACAAAAGGTACGCCAATCCTGGGCTTAGACGTTTGGGAACACGCTTACTATCTCAATTATCAAAATCGTCGTCCAGATTATATTACTGCTTTTTGGAATGTAATCAATTGGGACGAAGTGAACCGCCGCTACAACGCTTAAAACGGAGCAGTTGAGGTAAACAAAAAATAGCATTGCGATAAAATAAAGCATTTAGTAGGCTACATTTTGATAATGAAGGAGTGAAATAGTACAATTTTCATTCCTTCATTTTTTTATTTGCATCCATTTCCTAATACCTGTTGACTTTCTTGTTAAAATTCAATAAATTTGAACTTCAATGTTGTAACCTATTTCTTCATTAAACAATGTTTTCCCATGATCATCTTCAGTGTGTTGCTGCTGATATTGTTATTATTCAGGTATAGTCTGGTCAAAGAAGCCTGAATCTACCAAGAGAAAACTGAAAATTGAATAGGGAGGCAATACACTTTACGCAAACAACAAGAAGGCTTTCACCGTAAAAAGTGGAAGCCTTCTTCTGTTATAAATAATCGCAACTAACGAGTCGTATTCTCCAATATTATAAACCCAATCCCCTCCTGCACCCATTGATTCAGCAAGTCATTCGGCGGCACTATTTCAAACGCCAGCGAACCTAAAATTAAATCCAAATCGCCATCTTTGTCAGTGTCGCCTGCGTCCATTACGATCCAGCGACCTTTGGTCACTTCCGGGAAAGTGAAAGGTTTAAAATTGTTATTGCCTTGATTTTCAAGGTAAACGAAGCCTTGCTCCGGCGCATTTTGATAATCGGGGAAGAACGAAATCGCCGCGATGTCCAAATCACCGTCCTGGTCAAAATCTTGCGCAATGGCATTATATGCGCCATTCAGCTGATAAAAAAAGCTTTCTTTATACTGATTATTGCCATCATTTAAAAAAATGCGAATTCCATGATAAGGTTTCATCACAGGTGGATAGTCGGCGTTATCGCCCGCCGTGTATATAATGTCTTCGTCGCCGTCTTTATCAAAATCTATCAAATTGAAATAACTCGAGCCGTAGGATGATGGAAATTGTAAAATGCGCTCTTCGCGAAATTGATTATTTCCTTCATTATAATATATAAAAATGCCCTCGTCGCCCTGCCCGAACAATGCAATAACATCTTGTTTACCATCCTTATTAAAATCACGCGAATAGGCTTTGGTTGCGCCGGGCTTATTGCGTAGGATGTGCTTGGTGTATTGCGTCGTGCCCTTGTTTTCCCACCAGGCAAGGCAGCCCGTCCATTTCGCAAATTCACAGGTCAGAATATCTGCTTTTTTATCGCCGTTGAAATCCGCCAGTTCGCTATGCACCGGACGTTGTAATGTGGGTAAAATAACTTGTAAATTATTAGATAAGCCATATAATGTTCCACTCGGCGCATCCGTCGGCGAAAAGGAACCCATCGCTGTAACGAATTGAAAACCACGTACTTCCTGCAACCAAACCGGTGCTTCTTTTAGATTCGCGGCTTTTTGTAATTGCAAATTTTTATCAAATTGATATAATGCTTTCGTATTGGCGTCACCGATGTAAAAACCGCCGTCGGCACTGAATTTGGCTAAGGTCACGCTCGGCGGCGAAAAGCGAAACTCCGGAATTTTTACTTTGAAATTTTTCAAACCCATTTGCGGCTTCTGATAAGCAGGCAATTCCAGCTTTTCTGGCGCTTTTTCAAGGTAAAAAGCATTGATTTTATTCAAAATAGCCGTGTCAAGCGTCGGCTGCTCCGGAAAAATATTGGCTTTTACAATAAACTCCTGCGCTGTGCCGCCTTCGACGAGCGACTGCCGAACCGTGTCGTGCTCATAAACGCCCAAAAAGTAACCCATGCGCGGCAGCACGTAGTCGCGCCAGGTGGCTTTGTCGAGCAAATCGGGCGTCGGGTACTGATGGCAAGCGGCGCAATACACCTTAGAAAGCTCCTCGCCGGAAGCGGTCACGTCGGCAGAGGGGTTTTGATTGCAGGCAAAAACGATCAGTAAAATGCTGAATATCAGTAAGCTAATGCGACTATTCATATTGGAAATGGCTTTGACAAACGCTAAAAGTAAAATTTTCTAACATGCGGTGAGGTTAAGTTTGCGTTAATTTGATGCGGTACAAAGCTCCATGCTTGCTAGTCTGAAGCTAACGTAACTAAAAGGACTAAACTGCTGACAGCAATCGAAGCACTGTCAGCAGTTTAGTCCTGTCAATTTGCTTTTCATTTAACCTAAAGTTTTCAGTTCGGAACCTAAAATTTTAGGATAATTGAAAAAAAGCGGCAACACTTTATCAAAGTATTGCCGCTTCCTTATTTTTTTATGTTGTGAGATTTGTGTTTTCCTTAGTAAACGCCACCAATTTTGCGCTTATTCCACTCGGGTTTATTTTCAAAAGTGGGCAACTTTTCAGGTCGTTGCGTCATGCCGATGGTATCGGTCAGCGCTTCCATGAACGTCACTAAATCTTTGATTTCCTGTTGGTTCAGGCTCAAATTATCGAAAGGCAAAGTCTGATACGGTACGTCCAGACCCAAGCCACGTCCGCCGCCTTTGTTGTAAAAATCAACCACTTCCTCCAAAGTGGTATAAACCCCGTTGTGCATGTAGGGCGCAGTGAGCGCGATATTGCGCACAGTGACGGTTTTGAAGGAATGTGCGTAAAAATAAGCTTCGTCCTGCGGACGAGCGCTGGCGTAGCGTCCTAAATCTGGGTCAATCTGTACATTTATGGTATCTTTTGAAATAGGCACGCCCAAAACTTCTGATTCAGAGTCTTGAAAATGAGGCGGAACAGTGCCATTGAAGGTAGGAGCAAAATGACAAGTACCACAGGCGGCTTTGCCCATAAATAGATTGAAACCCCGCGCCACTGCTGGGTCTATGGTTTTTATTTCATTGCGAATATAACGATCAACGGGACTATTAAAGGAACGTAAACTTGCTACATAAGCCGATAACGCATTGGAAATGGTGTAACGGGAAATTTGATCTTTATTTAGTTCAGAATAAGCTTCGTTAAATAACTTTTTGTACTCCTGGCTTTGCGCTAGTTTTTGCATAATTTCCAGAAAATCAGTACCAAACTCCAAACTATCTGCAATAACATGCTTTATTTGTCGCTCCAGGTCTTCCTCGCGCAGATCATAAAAATAGTTCATCGCATAAACTGCATTAATCAAAGTCGGAGCGTTGCGCAAAATCGTCCCTTTTCCATTGAGTGCCAGGCTCTTCTGCATACCATCGGTAAACGCTTTTTCAGGATGATGGCAGGAGGCACAGGCGCGTTCGTTGTTGGAAGATAAAATGGGATCGAAAAAGAGCGTGCGTCCTAATGCGATGCGCTGTTCGGTGAGGTCTTTGTTGGTGATATTAGAATAAAAATTCTGATTTAATAAGTTCGTGTCAAAAATATTTTGAATATGATAATTAAGCGGCAACGATAATTTTTCTACTTCATCAATTGTTTCAATATTTAAAGCACGGTGCATTTGATATAATAAGCTATATAATGGATTGATGTGCTCTTTTAAAAATTTGAGCCGATCAAAATGTTCAAAGTCATTATTTTTTAGTAAATAATTCAGCGCGTTATCAAATTGCTGCTGTATCTTTTGACGAAGCTTTACCTCTTTTTGTCCTAACAATGGGTAATAGGCGCTCACTGCCTGGGAGACCGCTTTTAAGGCAGTATGAGCTTCGGGAATAGCATTGGCAGAGCCGGGCGTGTCAAATCCTGTAACGCCGAGGGTAAAAATGCGCATTAACTCACTGCGCGCCGCCTCAAACACAAAACGATGTTGGAAAGGTATATTCTTTTGATAACGAAGGACTTCTGTATAATTTTCATTCAACTTATCCAGCATCGCCAGGATTGCTTCTTTTTGTTCAAAGGGATTCTCTTCAAATGCCAGTTCGTCCAGCACTTGCAAACCGACGGGTTCATTCACCAAAATGGCAGGCACATTCGGCGTGAGCCAAAGCAGGGGCGGACCATTGAGGTGTTTTTTTACTGCATCACGATCATAATATTCTAAAAATAACTCTATATTCTTAAAAGCTAATCTTGTACGAAGATGCGTTTTTCGCAATATTATAAAGGAAGCTTCTTTATTTTCTAATTGTTGCGCAACAATTTTATATTGTATAATGGCTTGCTGCAAATCATTTAGTCCGGCGTGGAATTCATTTTTTACCGTTTGCATAGCTTGCTCCGCCGATGGATTATTCGTAAAACTAATACAAACCAGGAATCCGGTAAGTGCGAGGGTAGCAATGATTGTTTTTTTCATAACTTTTGAGATGCCAGCTAAAAAGAAGCCAGATTCCAGACATTAGAAACCAAAGCACGTCTGGCATCTAAACATCTGGCATCTGGCATCTGTAAAAAAATATTATTGAATAATCAACTTCTTCGTTTCACCCAAGGAAGTCTGGATGAAGTAAGTACCCGTAGAAAGATTGGATACGTCAATTTCGTTGGTATTGCGATAAACGCCCATGCGCTTGCCATTTACATCATAAATAGCTGCGTCAATTACTTTGCTGAAATACACGATGCGGTTCGTTGGGTTTGGATAGATTTGTAAAACTTCCGATTTTTCAAACTCTGGGTCTTTCAAATCGGTAATATTGATACGATCAAAACCATGAATCGCAAAGGTTAGGGAGTGATTGAATGGGAAAGGATTATTCACATCCGGGTGTTGCGAATTGATAAGCATAGATTTGCCATCTGGTGTCATTACACAACCAGTTACTTCAGCGCCACGTGGCGTAGCTGTCAAGCGAATGAGGTCATCCACAGTTGGGTTTTCAATGCTCAAGTCCAGCAAATATACTTCGCATATTGCACGGCTTGCGCCTGCTGGGGTACGGCCAAAAGTAGTGCCATTCAAGTCTTCTTCGATTACTGCAAAGGTTTTGCCATCAATTTCGATTACTTGTAAACCATCCGGGTTGGAGAGGTGCTTTTTCGGATAATCCGCTTCCGCAGGGCTAGTTGACTGGTTAAACTCCGGTCCACCTTCAATTACTACGCTGTTGTAATTCGTAGCTGGGTCATATACCCATACGCGACCGTAGTAATCTTTGTAGTTTGCATCGCCAGGACCCGTCACCCCTTTTTCCGTTGCTCTTGCAATATGATAAGGATCGTAGGTACCGCCATTGGCAGCGTCATCCGACCACAGTGGCCCCAGGTTATCGGCACCGGTTTCTGTCCAGTAGATTTTACCCGTTTTGCGATCAATAGCCGTCCATTCGATACGGTTGTACATAGTGGCACCTACGGCTAATGCCTGTGCATTGAAGTTCAGCATTTTATCAATGCTGCCATTGTCAATTTGTACCCAACGCTGTCCTTGTGCGTTATCTGCCTTGTAAACATATAGTTTTCCTTTAGTGAAGTCACCGGCTACATCTGCTTCAAATTTACCCCAGAAAGCTGGCGTTGCATCCACACCCAAATAAACAGTCTTGTTATCATTCGTAATCGAACCTGCTTCAAAACCTTGCTTACCCCAGTTGTACTGCTTGCGGATAGCCTTTGCCTGGCGCGGATCAATTTCTACCATCCAGTTGAAGTTCTCAAATTTCTTAATTTTTACGCCGTCAAAACCAGGAATATCACTCTTGATCGTAAAATCAACTGTATCACGTACGCCCTGGTTATCACGTATGCCAGGAGCTTTTGGATACCAGCTAATACTAGTCGGCGCTGTAAGAACACCTCCGTTAATGGCTGCGTTGTTACCGATAAACCACTCTTCCGCTGTCCAGATACGACCATCCGGGCCTTGGATACCGCCGCAGTTCATACCAGTTTCACCTACGGTGTTGACGAAATCTACGTTGAAGAACTTACCTTTGCGACCATCCGCCAAGGTTTGATCTACCACTTCTAAGTTTCCGTTTACATCGCGCTTTACGCGAAATACCGTCATACCGCCACCATCGCCAATCCGATCGTCGCGATATATCATTTCGTGATTCACCGAAACCCAACCCAAAGAGGCATTGGTGGAATCAGCCGTAAAGCCAATAAAGTCATGCCATTCTTTAGCAAACTGCTGGCTGGCTTCGTTGCCATACGTTTTAGTTGTTTGTACCAGATCAACCCCTCCCACAAAGATGACTTGAGTGGTAAGCGGGGAAGGAGGAAGTACCACCTGCTGTGGTTGAAATCCCGCTGGAATTTCGATCTCCTCAGAAAAGATCGTGTTTTGCGCTGTGGCAATAAAGATTGTAGTGCTGCTCAACAAGAGAGCAAGTAACAATTTTTTCATATTAATAATTTTGATTGAGTAAAAAGGGCATTTACCAGCAGCTAAGTTCCGAAAGGAATATTAAGGCAGTGTAAATTCAATTTTAGGCTTTGGTTAGGTTATTAAGTTTTTCTTTAATTTTTTGTAAAATTTGAAGGTTTGACTAATTGTGATTTTTATTTTTCTCAGAAAATATTAAAGAAATTAAAGTATAAACATTAAAGGTAGGAATAAAAATTGTTCAGCAAACATATTGTTAAGTTGTCGATTGTCGCAAATTTTATATTTTTATTTAGAATGCTTTTAAAATTGCTCATCATTAACAATTATCTTGTACAAATTTATTAAATATAAGAATGTTTCCTTGCGTTGCATTATATTGGTAATCATATTGCCAGAGCGGCAACTGCGCCGGACCGTTGAGCACACAACCTGATTTACTAAAAACAGAGAAATGACAAGGGCATTCAAACTGTGTTCCCTGCCATTCTACTGTGCAGCCGGCGTGTGTACAATTGAGCGAAAGAATTTGAAAAGCAGCCGTGCCCGTCACTAAAACAGCTACACTGCCAAAAGCAACTTCAACGATTTTAAATCCGCCAACTTGTTGTAATTCAGGATGTTCTGCCAATTTCAAAGTCACGGTTTCATAAACACTAAAAAATGCCGCACTTTGCGCTTGCACTGCTGCATTCCTTTCGTCGGTGAGGCGCACCAGGCATTGCCCGCTGTTGCGTCGAGGTACCTCCCATTCATACAAACCTAGCGACGCCGGTACATTTTCGGCAATGATGGTCCAATTCGCGCCCGCGTTTATTGAAAATTCGATCAAAATGCTTTCCACATTTTTAGCTTCCCATTCCATGTTGACTTTGGTGCGCGGCTGCAGCGCTTCACCGCCATTGGGATGTAATAAAGTTAAAATCGGCGCTACACTTTCGTGAGTGCACTGGCTGGCTAGTGGTGCAATGGCAAGGGCTGCCCAGGCTTTACGTAAAAAACGACGACGCGACGGGTTCATATTGTAGGAAATAGTTTATAGCAAGTTCGGATCTTTTCGCTGATAAAAAGGAGAAGCAGATTTTATTTTTGTGTTAAATTATCTGCCAAATTTATACAATTCTTCTAGCGCATTTTTAGGAATTGCTGGAAGCCTTGGTTTTCCGATTTTGCAAATCCACATTCACCAGCAGGGCTAAACTGATAAAGAAAAAAGGACCCACCTTATCTGTTTCGATTAAATCGTTGATTAATTGTAATAAAGAAATAACGACAATCATTAACAACGCGATCATAACAATACGCCGATTATTAATATTTTTTGTACGATGGTAAATAGATTCGCCATAAATTAAAGCACCGAATAAAAGAAGGGCAAAAATAATCAACCCAGGAATACCCTGATCCACCAACGTCATCAGGTAATAGCTATGTACGCCTGATTGTTCGGGGTTGTCACTCACATACGTGCGAAAACTCGTGACGGTGTAGCCTTTATAAAAATTATAAAAATTGCCGGGACCAAAGCCAAACCAAGGCTTGTCGCCAATCATTTGAAACGCCGCCACCCAGCGGTACACGCGTTCCATGGTGGAAATGTCTTCCAATTGATACGTCGCTTCGATCAGGTTGCCAAAGTCAGTATGAGTGACGGTGCGTTCGTAGTTGGGCGCCAGCTCCAGATAGCGCTCGTCGGTGCCGAGGTACATCAATCCTGTCACTGCCACCACTGCTGCTCCTGCCAGTGCTAACTTGGTCAGTCGCCAGCGAATCATAAAATAAGCGCCTGCTGCTACAAAAATAGCCAGGTACGCCGCACGCGTGTAGGACAATTGAATGGCAACAATCAAGAGCAATAATGCTCCCAAAAGCAGCCACCAGCGGGTACTCCACGTAGGATACCAGTAACGGGCGAACCACAACCAAGGCACCATGATCGCCATAATGGCAGCGTAGGTCACGTGGTTGCGAAAAAACGGACTCAACACGCGATAAACCATTTCAAATGAAAAGCCGTATTGTGCATGCCTTAGCAGCACGATGAAAATTGTACCTATCAAAGGAATAAAAACGAACCAGAATGCTTGTCGCAAATCTTTTTCATTTTTTAATAAATGCCCGGCTAAAAAGTAAAAAGTGACGATGTACCAGATTTTTGCCAATAAAAATTTGACAGATACGAACACTTCACTCGATTGTACGCTGGCAATGAGCATCCAACCGATGTGCAATAATAATAATAAAGTAATGGGATGTTTTAAAAAAGCAACATCCACCGCTTTTGGATAGCGCAACACATATAGAAAAAAAACACCCATAAGCCCCACAATCAAAGGTTCGGTTGGCAAATCGGTGCTAAATCCATTGGGCAAAGTCACTTCCGTGGAAAGCGGAATAAAACATAAAAGAAGGAAGAAAATTTTTCGAAAGTCGGACAAAGTAAAATAAAATAACAACAGCGCTGCTGGCACCACTAAAATGAAATATGCCTGTGTAATAGCAAAAGCAAAAATGCTCAACAACATGATTGCTCCAAAGCCGTAGAAAAGTTCCTTGATCTGCCGCTGTGCGCCCCAGTTATGTATCATATCAAACGCAAAAATAGCGAAAACTTTACAAAAGTAACAGGAAGGTTCGATTTCGTAAATCTTTAAGATTTACGAAATCGAAAAGGCAATATTATTCTAATTTAAACCGAATGGGCAAATTAAAGAAAACGCGCACTGGTTTTCCATCGTGCATACCTGGATGCCACGCTGGCATATTTTTTACAATACGTTCGCACTCATTTTTGATGGATTGACAAAGCCCACGCGGGATTTCTACTTCTGCTATGCTACCATCGCGCTCTATCACAAAAGACGCAATTACCATCCCTTCAATGCCGTGTTCACGAGCAATGGCAGGGTAGCGGATATTGCGATACACATATTCCAGCATCGTGCGGTCGCTGCACTGCTTGCGCACTGCGGAGTCTTGAAGAGTGGCACATGTTTTCATAATGGGCATTTCTTCCACTTGTCTCATGATGCCACTTTCATTGGCAACTTCATCGGATTTGAGTTTTTCCTGCCGGATTAATTCATCCTCGCTGTACTCACCGGTTTCTATCAACTCGCCGGCTTTATTATATTTTTTATAAATACCGTGCTTTTTATCATTTTTATAAGTATATTCTGATTGCAGCATGCCTGTAGAATCCACCTGTTTCCAAACGCCTTCCTGTGCGCCGTTGACATAATTGCCAGACTGTGTAAGCTTGCCGTTTCGATGGTTATAATATTGCCAAAATCCCTCCGGTTTATCATTTTTATAACTGCCTTCTTTATATTTATGACCATTGTCAAACCATTCTGTGGCTTTGCCCGATCTGGTGCGCAAGGTCTTGTCGGTGTAAGTAATAAAATGCGTCATTTGCCCTGTTTCTGGAAAGTAAGTTTTGCGAACATAAGCACCATTGGCCGTTTGCTCCAACGAATAGTGATACCCGGCGTTCAGCAGCAGAGAGCCCGGCTCGATGCGGCTTCGGTATTTGTCCAGGAATACATTTTTTGGAGTGCCCTGTGTTTGAAAGGATTGATGCGTGGTAAAGCAGCCTGCGCTGAGAAGCACCAAGGCAAGATAAAACAGTGTTTTCATGTTGATTCAATGAAGTTTAGTTAAAAATAAATTTTTCGAGGCGAAGATAGCAGTTTTGTAAGAGTTCGCAATAGTTAGGCAGCATTTTAACCCAACGTAAAATTTTGGTTTCTGAACCCGTTAAGCAGGGTAAATCTTTACGTTATAAGGGGTAAAATTTTGGGAGAGTGCCTACCAATATTTAAGTCCTGACGAGCTATTTTATCAATAACTCCCGTTGACGTATAATGTTTTATAAAAAATAACCCGCCTGATATTCAACATATATCGTATTTTGGCTAGCCAATATTATTGTTAAATTAAAGCCTCGTATGATGAAAAATATTTTTAATTTTTTCTGCTTATTGCTTGCTTTTCAAGTAGTTGCGCAAACAAAATCCATCCAGCAATCGACACCCCTGATCGAAGCTGCACCCGAAAGTGCGGGCATTTCGTCAGAACGCTTGTCACGCATCGATGCTATGTGCGAAGCGGCTATTCAAAATAATGAAGTGCCGGGCATGGTGGCATTGGTGGTACGCAATGGCAAAATTGTGTATCATAAAGCTTTTGGATCAGCGGATAACGCTATAAATCGGATGTTGAAAAAAGATGATATTTTTCGCATTGCTTCTCAAAGCAAAGCGATTACTTCCACCGCAGTGATGATGCTTTGGGAAGAGGGCAGATTCCAACTCGATGATCCGATTTCCAAGTACATTCCTGCGTTTAAGAACCCTCAAGTGCTCAAGAATTTTCGCTATCAGGATACTTCTTACACCGCCGAACCCGCCAAAAGTGAAATCACCATTCGGCACTTGCTCACGCATACATCGGGCTTGGGCTATGGCGTGATTGATGGCGATGAGCGTTTTAAAATGCTTTATAAAAAGGCGGGTATTACAGATTTATTTACTACAGAAAACATTAGTATTGAGGAAAGTGTGAAAAAACTAGCCAAATTGCCCTTGCATCATCATCCTGGCGAAGCATATGTGTATAGTGAGGGATTGGACGTATTGGGCTATTTTGTAGAGGTTTTATCGGGCATGTCTTTTGATGAATTTTTGCAAAAGCGCCTGTTTGGACCGCTGGGCATGAAGGATACGTATTTTTATTTACCTGCCGAAAAAGCCAATCGGCTCGTAGCTGTGCAGCGTCCGGAAAATGGCAAATGGGTACGTTTTCCAGTTACTTTTTACGACCCGGACTATCCCGTCAAAGGCGCAAAACGCTTCTATTCCGGCGGTGCAGGCTTGTCGAGTACAGCTAAGGATTATGCTACTTTTTTACAAATGTATTTGAATGGCGGCGAGCTAAATGGGGTGCGCATCTTGAGTCGAACAACGGTAGAAATGATGATGCAGAATCAAATCGGAAATTTATTTCCGGATGCGGGGCGGCACTATGGGTTGGCATTTGGCATTCTCAATGAGAAGGGAGTCGCCAGTGGCGGCAAGGGTAGCCTGGGTACGTTTGATTGGGGGGGATATTTTAACACGCAATATTTTGCTGATCCAAAAGAAAAAATCATCGGCATTTTGATGAAACAAACCCAAGCGACCAGTTCGGATAACACAGCTTGGAAATTTAAATTATTAGTGGAGCAATCGATTGATGATTGAACTTTTCGGTTCTTACGTTTACGAAGCTTTAAAGTTTCGTAAACGTAAAAATCAATCCACCAGCCGCCACTTTACACCCAATCGAATGGCGGCATCCACATTGGGGTAGTACGCCGTTTGGTAAAACAGTCCCCAATCGTCCGGTCGAACCATACTTGTCATATTTTCCCATTTTATAAATGCCCGGAAACGAGTGATTTGCATGCTAAAAAAAGCATCCACCGCAGGGTAGAATTTTACAAGTCGGCTGTCTTGTAATTGAAATTGCCCGGTGACAGGATTGTAATAATCCGCATAATAAGCGTCGTTATATCTTACATCGAAGCCCAATCTTACATCCAACACCCGAAACCATTTACCGGCATAATACAGACTGTGTTTACCAAAAATTTGCGGCAAGCGAAGAAAATCTTCTGATGTTTGCTGAATAGTGACGAGGTTGTCTAAATGAAATTTCCAGAGTCGGAAGTCCTTTTGAGCAATAAATTGTAAAATACTGAGCGGCGTGCTGGTCTGTTGTGATATACCTACGGTATCGAAGTAAATAAAATTATTAATCAAATGATACCGAGCTGATAGGTTGATATCAAGTTTTGGAATGGTATAGCTGCCACCAATCGTTGTAGAAAGGGTTTGATTAAAATCATTGTTCCACAAAGGGCGCTGCGATACGTAAAAACGATGCTGGATAAGGGTGGGGGAGTAGAGCTGATTGATGAATTCAGCCTTTAGTTGACCAAAATTGCCCAGATTAATGACTAAATTGCCATTCACCCGATAATCGCCAACCGTGCCAAGCAAACCCAGGTGTGCATAGCTTTCCAGGCGCAGGCGCTGCCCCAGGCTGATATTCCATTTACCTGTGAGGAAAAGATTATTAATTGTAGAGTCGCGCGGCTCCTGATTTATGATGTTAATATTATGCAATAAGCCGACTTCTAATAAATCTTGCTCACTGCGTGGCTCATTTTCCCTGCCTTTACGCAGCTTGAAAGTGCTGAGTCGGAAACTATTTTCCACTTTTTGATAGCGAATAAAATGGCGAACGCCCCGATCATCGGTCTGAAATGTTGGAAATCGGTTAAAAAATGTAGAATCAGCTACCGCATTATCATCAAAAAATTTATACGAATAATCACCAGCAATGAATTGATGCGAAACGGTGTAAGCGCGCGTGAAGCCCTTGAGTGAGTCAGGCTTGCCGCCTAATTGATAAAAATGCGTGTACGCCAACTCCCGAAAGGAATAGCGAGACTGTCCATTTTCCATAAAAACTTCCGCAGAAGATGGACCAGAAAATTGCGTTCCAGCAGTGTCAACCGGCTCTACCCGCACGCCGCCATTGTCTTGTTGCTCAACGGTATTGCCTGCAGCGGCTATAAAGCCTTGATAACGAGCAGTTTTGCCCTTGATCCAAAACCCAACATTGATGGCAGTATTGCGTGCATTTTGATTGGGATATTGATTTTGCTGACCAATGTAACTTAATCGCTTATAGTCTAAACTAAAATTGAGCCCTTTTGCAAAATTGCGACTAAACTGCGCCGTAAGGTACGTATCCGCTTGCTCGGAACCGACCATGAACGACAAATTTGTAAATGCTTTTTGAATGCGGTAAAACGGCGTCATTGTCACCGGCGTAAGGTATAGATCAAATTGATGCAAACCTACGTCGAAGCCCCGCCGCCATTGAGGTTTAAACACAAGCGGGCGATGCGCCGAACCTAAAATACCCAAATTTGCATAATCCAACTCGCGCTGGCGCACTGGATCATATTGTTGAAAATTGCGAAGTGTAGTATCGCTTAGTGGCAATTCCCGGTAAGGATTGTCGGCATAAAAATAAAAAATGCCCACCGTATCCGGCGTTTCGTCTTCGGGCAATTGCGGCTGAATGGTATCGGAAAGTGGCGCTGGACCATCCGGCGGAGGCAGACCCCGACGAGGGTCTTGAGCACGTACCTGCCAAGCCAGCAATAGGCAGATCGCCATTCCGAACAGTCGAGCGAATACATTCATATTACATTCGGCAATTACAGTTCGCCGGCATTGTTTAACGCCGCAGGGTTCATTCCCATTGTAGAAAAACCGCCGTCGTGGAATAAATTTTGCATGGTCACCGACCGAGTCAGATCAGAAAAAAGAACAACGCAATAATCTGCACAAGCTTCTGCTGACGCATTGCCAAGGGGTGACATTTTATCTGCATAGTTAAAAAATTCAGTAAAACCTTTCACGCCGCTGCCTGCTGTGGTCATCGTAGGCGATTGCGAAATAGTATTCACCCGCACCTGGTCGCGCGTTCCAAAGTGGTAGCCGAAGCTTCGCCCGAATGACTCCAGCAATGCCTTGGATTCTGCCATTTCATTATAATCCGGGAAAACCCGTTGCGCTGCAATGTACGTCAATGCCAGGATAGAGCCGCCCTGATTCATGGCTTCCATTTTCCACAGCGTTTGCATCATTTTATGAAAAGAAATCGCCGAAATATCAAATGTTTTTTGCATCCATTCGTAGTTCAAATCCGTGTATTCCCGTCCTTTGCGCACATTGAGCGACATACCGATGGAATGCAACACAAAATCCAGTTTTCCACCCAGGATTTCCTGCGATTTTGTAAACAAATTTTGTAAATCTTCTAAGGAAGTTGCGTCTGCTGGAATGATTTCTGCGTTGAGTTTTTCGCCCAATTTGTTGATTTCGCCAAAGCGCATCGCCACCGGCGCATTGGTCAAGGTAATCCGCGCCCCTTCTTCGACCACTCGTTCAGCTACTTTCCACGCGATTGATTTTTCGTCTAACGCGCCAAAGATGACGCCTCTTTTGTCTGCTAGTAAATTATTTGCCATTTTGTTACGTGCTATTTATTATTTTCTATTTGACGTTTTATTATTTTCTATTTATTATTTTTTTATTTGACGTTACTTACGTGATGCTGACGTTTTATTATTTGCTATTTTTATTTACAATTCTTAAATGTATGTAATAATTGAATGTCAAATTTCAAATAATAAATAATAATAAAAAATCACGCTTCAATGAGTTGTCGTGCATTTTCTATTGCCGCTTCGCTGGGTGGATTCTGGCTCAGCATTGTTGCAATGGAGCGAATTCTGTCTTCCCGATTGAGGAGGCGCACATTGGTTACAGTGCGGTCGTCACGGTCATTTTTATAAACAAAATAGTGCACATCCCCTTTCGACGCTACCTGCGGCGAGTGGGTGATGGTAACCACTTGATGATGATTGGACAAACGCCGCAAAATATTGCCCATACGCAGCGCCACATCGCCAGAAATACCCGAGTCAATTTCATCAAAAACCAGCGTCGGCAATGGGATGGCACTTGCTACTAATGATTTGGTTATCAACGTTAAACGCGACAATTCACCACCAGATGCCACGTCTTTGATTTGTGCCAAACGGCTGCCTTTATTGGCTGCAAATAAAAACGCGATGTCGTCGATGCCCGATGGTCCCAGCGTAGTCGTTTTGCGCAGTTCGACCTTCATCACCGCGCTTTCCATTGCCAGTTGTTGGAGCATTTCCTTCACCCGGTTTTCAAAATCCTCTATGACCAATTGGCGGCGCTCGCTCAGTGTTTGCGCCACTTCCCACAAATGCGTTTCCTGCTCGGCAGTACGTGTGCGCAGGGTGTCAATCTCGGTACTCAAATCGCCAAAAGCGCCCAATTGTTGCTGCAAATTGCTTTGAATATCAAGCAGTTCCTTGACGGATGTAACTTTATGTTTATTTTGCAAACGATAGATCAAATCCAATCGAGCTTGAATTTCCAGAATGCGCTGCGGATCGTACTCCGTCTGCTCCGAAATGGTTTCAAACTCGTCTGCCAGGTCTTTCAATTCCTCCGCCAGGGCATCATATTTTTCTGATAGATTCGCCAGTTTAGGATCATATTTACCAATCTGATGCAACATCACGCCCAGCTCTTCCATCTGGCTTACCAAAGACTGCTCATTTTCTGCCAAATATTGATACGCTGCGTTCATTGTGCGCTTGATTTCTTCTGCATGCGACAGTACCGATAATTCTTTTTCCAACCGATCCTGCTCACCTTCAACAAGTTCTGCTTTATTAAATTCTTCCAATTGAAATTGTAAAAAATCGACCTCTTTCGCCGAAGCTTCATTGCGTTCAATGAGGTTAGAAAGGCGGCGCTTGTCCGCCTGATATTGGCGAAAATCTGCTTCATAAGCAGCTACCAGGCGTTTGTTATCAGCCAGCGCGTCAATCATGCGCAATTGGAAAGACACATTATGAATATCGAGGGTATCAAATTGCTGATGCAAATCGAGCAAAGCGCTGCTCAATTGTTGTAACACATTGAGATTCACCGGTGTATCGTTGATGAAAGCCCGCGATTTGCCAGAGGGCAGAATCTCCCGGCGGATCACCGTTTCATCGTCATAATCAATTTCATGATCCTGGAAAAAAACGTTTAGATCATACGAACGCACATCAAATTGGGCTTCCACCACACATTTTTCCTGTTCGTTGTACAACACTTTCAAATCCGCGCGATTGCCCAGAATCAAATTCAGCGCACCCAGCAAAATGGACTTACCGGCGCCCGTTTCCCCGGTCACAATGGTCAGACCCTTGGAAAACTCAATTTCCACCGATTCAATGATGGCGTAGTTTTTAATGTGCAGACTTTTTATCATCTTTAGAACAAACAACCTCGTTTGCCGCAAAGCTACGAAAATGTGTTGATTTGACGATGTGCTAATTTTTCGGATTTCTTGATCAACAAAATCGAATATAATTTACAAACAGGGATGATTATTTGATAAAGGCGTTCATTGAAATTTTAAAAATGAGGACTTTTAAATTTCCTTTTGGAAACATCAATAAAACGCGTATTTTATCGCGAGAAACCTGCAACTCGAAACTAACCAAACCATGTCAGATAAAACCACGCAAAATCCACTCTGGTACAAAGACTGCATTATCTATGCACTACATATTCGTTCATTTTACGATAGCAATGGCAATGGCATCGGCGATATCCGCGGCTTGACGCAAAAGCTGGATTACCTTGAAGACCTGGGCGTGAATTGCATCTCGCTGCTGCCGTTTTTTGAGTCGCCGCTCAAAGACGATGGGTATGATACCTCCGATTTTACCAAAGTGCATCCTGACTATGGCTCGGTGGAGGATTTTCGGGCATTGCTCGAGGAGGCGCACCAGCGCGGCATCCGCGTCGTTATTGACTTGATTGCCAATCACACCTCCACCCGGCACGAGTGGTTTCAGCGAGCGCGCAAGGCAGCGCCTTTTACGCCCGAGCGCGATTTTTATGTGTGGAGCGACACGCCAGAACGCTTCAAAGATGCGGACATTATCTTCAGCGATTATGAAAATTCTAACTGGGAATGGGACAATGTGGCGAAAGCCTACTATTGGCATCGTTTTTACAGTCATCAGGCTGATTTGAATTATGAAAATCCCTTAGTGCGTGAAGAAATGCGCAAAGTGCTTGATTTTTGGTACGATTTGGGTGTGGATGGCATTCGAATGACTTCGATCATGTACATTGCGCGGCGTGAGGGTACCAGTTGCGTGAATCTGCCGGAAGTACATGCGTACCTTCAGGAATTGCGGGAGTATCTTGACCGAAAGCACCCCGGCAAAATTTTATTGGCTGAAACCAATCTTTGGCCCGAAGATGCCGCACAATATTTTGGCAAAGGGGACGAATGCCATGTAAACTATCATTTCCCGCTGATGCCGCGCTTGTACATGGCGTTGCAGGCAGAAGACCGCTACCCGGTGATTGATATTTTTGAGCAAACGCCGCCGGTGCCAGAAAATAGCCAATGGGCTTTGTTTTTGCGCAACCACGATGATTTGACGTTGGCGATGGTCACGGAAGAAGAGCGCGATTATTTGTACAAAGTTTTTGCCCAGGATCATGGCGCAAAAATAAATAAGGGCATTCGCCGTAGACTTGCGCCCTTGTTGGGGAATGACCGCCGCAAAATTGAGTTGCTCAATAGTATTTTGTTTTCGCTGCCCGGCACACCGGTAATTTATTATGGCGATGAAATTGGCATGGGCGACAACATTTACCTCGGTGACCGCAACGGCGTGCGCACGCCAATGCAATGGAACGCCGACCGCAACGCTGGCTTTTCTTCGGCGAATCCGCAGAAGCTATTCTTGCCTGTTATCATCGACCCGATGTACCGCTACGAGGGGGTGAATGTGGAGATTCAGAACCGCAACCCCGCGTCACTGCTATGGTGGATGAAAAATATCATAACCATGCGCAAGCGATTGCGCGCTTTTGGCAATGGCAAAATTGAATTTCTGGATTCTAAAAATGGCAAAGTGCTGGCGTTTACGCGTTCGTACCAAGGTGAACGGATTTTAGTATTATGTAATTTGTCAAAACATTCACAAGCCATATCATTAGATTTAAAGGAGTTTAAAGGCGTGCAGCCGATAGAAATATTTAGTCAAAATAAATTTTTTGAAGTCACCGAAGAACCGTATCAATTCACGCTCGGACCGTATGGCTATTACTGGTTTTTGATGGAACAAAGTGACGATCTGGACGAAATGCCCAAAGAGCGCGTCATTCCTGAGCTGGAGAGCGGAGTAGAGTGGGCTGTTTTTTTTGATAATTACACTGCCAAACGCAGTTTTGAAAAGAAAATTTTGCCAAATTATTTGCGCGCCATGCGCTGGTTTGGCAGCAAATCTAAAAAAATCGCATCAAGCGAGGTTCGGAGTTTTCCGGTTATTGAAGTAAAAACATTAAAAGCTTATTTACTAACCATTGATATGCGTTATGCAGATGGGCTGCCAGATACTTACTTCCTGCCGGTTATATTTATCACAAATCCCGAACGCATGATTCATTTTATTAAAAATGAGCCTCGGAGTGTATTGTGTTATTTAAAAACGCCAGAAAAAGAAGGCATTGTTATAGACGCTTTATTTAGTGAATATTTTAGAAATGAATTATTTTGGTTGATTAAAAACAACCATACGGTGCGCATCAGTAATGGTACTTTAAAATTTGAAGCGGGTAAAATTATAGCAGAGCTAAATATTGATAAAGAAGAAATTACATCAGAAGTATTAAAAGTAGAACAAAGTAATACTTCGGTTATTTATAATAATCAATTTTTCTTTAAAGTATATCGCAAATTAGATACTGATATTAATCCTGACCTAGAATTGGTGCGCTTTTTGTCAGAACGTACCGATTTTCGCAACGCGCCTCGCTACGGCGGCGGTATCCAGTATGAAGATTTTAGTGAAAATTATACCATTTTAGGCTTATTACAAAATAAAATTCCGAATCAAGGCGAAGCATGGACTGCCATGTTGGAAACGCTCGGAAGATATTATGAAAAAGTGCTTAGTAAAACCGAAAAAAATGCCGAAATGCCTGAATTGGTGCGTAAATCGCACCTTTATTTTGAAGACACACCCGAACAATTGCAAAAACTGATCGAAAGCATCACCTACGAGCGCGTAACCTTGCTGGCGCAGCGCACCGCGGAAATGCACATTGCACTGGCGAGCGACCAACAGGATGCGGACTTTTGTCCTGAGCGTTTTTCTGAAAATTATCAGCGTTCTATTTACTCCGGGCATCGCAAATTAGTAAGTGAAAAACTAACCTCTCTGGCGAATAAAATTCCTACGCTGCCCGCGCAAGCAGCAGAAGAAGTACAACATGTGATTGATTTAAAAGAAGATATACTTTCGTTTTTTCAAGATATTTATAGCCGCCGCATCGAAGCGACCAAAACGCGCATTCACGGGGATTATCATTTAGGACAAGTTTTATTTAACGGACGTGATTTTTATATCATAGATTTTGAAGGGGAGCCGATGCTGTCTATCAGCGAGCGCCGCCTGAAAAAAACGCCTTTTAAAGATGTAGCCGGTATGATTCGGTCTTTACATTATGCTGCCTATGGACAACTGCTTCTAAATCAGAATTATAGAAAAGAAGACATGCCATTGCTGGAGCAATGGGCACGCCAATGGTTTCATTATGTGAGTAATTATTTTCTGACCGCTTATTTAGATCGCGCGCAGGGGCAAAGCTTTATACCACAAGATGAAGCAAGCTTACATTTATTATTACGCAGTTATTTACTTGAAAAAGCCATTTATGAAGTCGGTTATGAAATGAATTCCCGACCCGACTGGCTGCGCATTCCCCTAAAGGGCGTGTTGTATGTAATGGAACAGTATGGAAAAGCTTATGAATAATGCTTTTATAAATGAAATTATAATTATTAGTAAAAAATGATTTATCACAAGAGCTATAAAAAAAACTTGAGATGGCATCTTTTAATAGATGTAATAATTGTGATTTGTATGATGATTTCAGTTAATTGGATTTTTTCCGAAAGAAGATTATATCATATTGATTTTGCAATAGGTATTGGGATAAGCTCCTTTATCCATGTAGTTGTTTTGTTATTTTACTTTTTTGGAATACTATTTGAGCAAAAATGGTGGGCAGCTTTAGACGTATTGATTCATGTGGTTATTTTATTCTTATTTGTTATATGCTCATATTAGCTCTTTGTTTTTAATATGGGAGCACCGTCCGTAGGGGAACCTTAATTTGACTTGTCTTTTTTATTATCATAAAAAAAAAGAGCAGTGCTTTTTTTTATACACTGCTAGTTTTTTTATGATAAGCCTTATTTAAAAATTATAGGTAAAACCAAAACGAATGCGGAACGGGCTGTCCACGGTGTTTTCAGGTTGATTAAGATTGTAAAGCACCATGATTTCATAGCCAAAACGCTCGCCACTGTTGTAGCCGCCGCCAAGGTAAATGTTGGTTCGCTCATCGCGTAGCACTTCGAGATTGCCATTGTTACCGATGGTAAAAACCGGGCTGTTTTCAAATTCGTATTCGCCATGCGCAAAAATGGTGCGGAGGATTTTGTACCGTGTAAAGACGCCTGCCGTCCAGGTGATAGGGTTGGCGGTCTGCACGTCGCTGCCGCCAAAATTGTACCGATAGTGCGAGTAAAAAATAGAGGCACGAGGACCAAAAGAGAATTCTTCAAAAAATTTATAACCGACCATAGGCGACACGCCTACTTGAAAAAGGCTTTGGTAAGAAGAGCTGGAAAAGCCCAGCCCAACATTGCCGCCATACCACAGACGAGTAGCAAAGCTGCTGTTTTGTTGGCTGCGTTCTTCCTGACCAGTGCGTACCCGTACCTGGGCGCTGAGCACGGAGGCGCTGAGTGATAGTGTAAAAAGGATGAAGGCAACGATTTGCAATATTTTTCTCATTGATTGATTTTTTGCAAAATTAGACCATGATTTTTATGAAAAAAGGATTCTTTGAAGGATTTTGTAAAACGGCATGCGATTCCATACCTTTTTCCCAAAAATTCCAGCAAAATAGACTATCTTTACCCTGATTTGGTTGGACGCATTATAATCCCAAGATTGTTTTACACATGACATTTCGCATCATTCTTCAGCTTTCAGGTCTGTTGAGCTGCCTGTGTACAGGCGTTGCGCTAGGACAAACCCTTATTGGCTCCGCCGTTCCGCTACCTTCGTCAACTTCACTGTCCAATGAACTGCAAGCCGCGCAGCTTATTGCATTAAACAGCCAAGCATTCCTCACAATGGCAAACCAGAAAACCTGGATTCAATTGAAAATTGCGCAGCACGACTGGCAATTGCAACTTGAACCTGACCCTATTTTTACAACAGATTATGCATTGACCTTATCGACTCCAAAAGGTTTAAAACAACAAGCATCGCAACGAATTCAGACGTTTTCAGGTAAAATGAGCGGCGCCGAGCAAGGCACTTGTCGCCTGACTTTAGCGGAGGGCTTTATTTACGGCGTTTTTGAACTGGAAAATAAAACTTATTTTATTGAACCAGCGCGCCGTTTTAAACAACATTTTGATAAAGATCAGTATCTATTTTACGAAGCTGCCGATGTGCGACTCAATCCTGACGGGCGTTGCGCGGGGGCATTGTATGAAGAGGGAAAATCTATGGTGGAAGAGGCAACTGAAAAATCAGCCGGGGAATGCTACACGGTGGACGTTGCCATTGCTGCTGATTATAAAATGTTGCAACTTTTTGATGCCGATGTTTCGCTTTTAGAAAAATATGTGGTTGCTAATTTAAACAATGTGCGTTCCAATTATGACAATGAATTCAACCACCAAATCCGGTTTGAACTGAGTACCACCTGGGTTGCCACTTGCGAAACTTGCGATCCTTGGGGCGAGGATACCAATTATGAAAATTTGCTGGCTATTTTTCGAGATTGGGGCAATGCCAATGGTTTTGCTAAAAATTTTGACGTTGCCACCCTTTGGACGGGGCGTGTTTTGGATGACAATGTAGGCGGCGGTGGTTATTACGGAGTGCTGTGTGGGCGCTTGCGTTACAATGTGTTGCGAAGGTATTCAGAAAATGCAGGACTAATGCGGGCTTTGCAGGCGCATGAGTTGGGGCATAATTTGAACGCCCGCCACGATTCGATCAATTCGCTCACCATCATGTCGCCGTTTATTCGCGATGTGTACGAGTGGTCGCCCATGTCAAAAGTCAGCATTAACAACTACTTTTCCAGCGCTTTGAATCTTCCGAATTGCATCAGCCCTTGCCAGGAAACCGCACCTGCTGCGGGTTTTTTTGCATTTGAAACCCAAGGCTGCGCGCCGTTGAATGTACAATTTTATAATACTTCCTCTGCAAATGCAACTGATTGGGAATGGATTTTTGAAGGGGGAATGCCTGCTACGAGTGCTGCCACAAATCCGTCGGTAAGCTACAAAAAACCAGGCATTTACAATGTAACCCTGCGTGCTTATAGCCTGAATGGTACCAACGAAGTGGTAAAATCAGCTTTGATTGAAGTGAAAGGACCGTCTAAGCCAGCCTTTACAATAGAGTACCAGGTAGGAACAACGACTGCCAAATTCGCTGCCACCGTTGCGGCGGATAGCCTGCGTTGGCATTTGGGTACAAACCATACAACTATTTTACAATCATTTTCATTTGATTTTCAACAAGATGGAAATTATCCGGTTACATTGGTCACGTACAATGAATGCGGAACGGATAGTTTGACACAATTTGTAAATATTGTCACGCCACCAATGGCGGGTTTTTCTGCGGCAAATTTTATTGGTTGCGCTCCTTTAGCCGTGCAATTTAACAATGAATCTTCAGCAAATGCGAGCGAGTTTTTTTGGCAATTCAATGGCGGCACGCCACTCACTTCCACCGAAAAAAATCCGATGGTGGTATTTGAAAAACCAGGCGTGTACAGTGTGTCGCTGATGGCGAAAAATGCGGCGGGCGAAGTGACCAAACGTTTGAGCAACCTGGTGCAGGTAAATAACCTGCCGAGTGCGGGTTTTTCGGTGAAAACGGATTTGAATGTTGCCATTTTTCGCAATTTATCGGAACGTGGAACCGTGCATTATTGGAATTTTGGCGATGGCACCACAACAAATTCGACCAATCCAGTCCACACCTACACAATTGTCGGGCAATACGAAGTTGAATTAATTGCCAAAAACGAATGCGGCAGCGATACGACTGTCAAAACCATAGAAATTTTTGGGTTGCCGCCGAGCGCTGCTTTTACTGCTGATGTGCAGCAAGGTTGCGCGCCATTGACGGTCACTTTCAGCGACGCGTCTAACAACGAGCCTGAGACCTGGCAATGGTATTTTCCGGGGGGCGAGCCAGCCTCGTCAAATGAGCAAAACCCTGTGATACAGTACCTGGCACCCGGCACCTATGCAGTAGAATTGATTACAACGAATTTTTTTGGCAGCGACACTTTGCGGCAAGCATCTTATTTGCAATTGGCAGACAAACCAGTGGCGGATTTTAATTTTATAATTGAAAATCAGCAAGTTACCTGCTTGCTCGTGGGGGAAGTGCAGCGTGCGCACGACTATTTTTGGAACTTTGGCGATGATACAACTTCTGTGCAGCCAGAACCCGCGCATTCTTATCAAACCCCTGGAAATTATGAGATTACGCTGATTGTACGCAATGAATGCGGCGCGGATACCATTCGTAAAACGGTGCAAATCGGAACGACGAGCACGCAGGAAGCCGCGTGGTTGCAGGCATTTCATTTGTATCCAAATCCGAGCGATGGACATTTTTACCTGCAATTGCAAGGCACTCCGCAGCCGTATTTGCGCTTGCGTACGCTCAACGCACTGGGACAGGTGTTGCAGCAGCAAACGGTGGATTTTTACAACGGAAATTGCAGGCAATACTTTGATTTTCAATATTTTGCACCAGGTGTATATTGGTTGGAATTGCAAAGCAATACTGGAATTGTAAAAAAAGCGTTTATCCTACAAAAGTCTTGACATAGGACATGATTGGGGATATGTAGAAAAGGCAATTGAACATTTCATTTTCCAGTAGGTAATTTTTTATGTGACATCCTATCCGTTAATTCGGCAAGCTATCTGCGAAATTATACTAATTTTGGGTGCGAAAGTATCAAAGCATCTTGAAAAAGCGTTGTTGTTATCAATTATTGATTAGCAGTTATTTGTTACCTGGAATACTCGTGTCCAGATAGCAACTAACGGATAACCAAAATTGAATCCCGAAACTATTGAGAGGCTAAAACCAGCGAATAAAATGTGAAAATGAACTCGGCAAATTCGTTGTTTCCCCATTTCATTTTTTGCTCGTCGGTTTTCATTCTGCTTTAAATTATGAGGCAAATCCTAATCCTGTGGCATATCTTAATCCTGGTGTTCGTTGGAGCGCCGGCGTGGCTGCACGCGCAGAACTCGCAGAATTGTGGTTTAGAAGATACCATTTTAATCCGTGCCAACAGCACTTTTGACACCAATATTGAAATTACAGACGTTGTTAACAACGATCTTGCTGATCCAAATCAAGGTATTTGTGGGATTGAATTAGGTTTTGTACATCAGCTTTCTGAAAATTTAGAGATTTGGCTGACTTCTCCCGCCGGTCAACGCATTCAATTGATTGGTCCTAATACGCCGGATAATGCTGCTTTTACATTTAGTGCTTCCTGGAATATTACTTTTTTGCCTTGTGCAGAAACCGCTGTGCCGGATAGTGGCTATGTTGCAAAATGGAATAATAATCAACCTAGAAACTTCGTAAGTGGCGGGCGTTATAGAGGTTCGTACTATCCGTTTGTAGGATGTCTGGAAGATTTTAATACGGGTTCGATCAATGGGACTTGGACGATCAGTATTCGTAACAACCCTTCTGTGCCTTATGCCGGTGCAATCACACATTTCCGTCTTCGGCTCTGCGACGAACGCGGCTTTTTGTGTTGCAATGCCAATCCAGGAAGTCTTGCGGCGTATCCTGATGTAGCAGCCTGCCCTGGAAGTGCTGCCTTAAATTTGAATTTGAAACCAGATTTTGGTGCTAGCGCTCGCCCGGATAGCGTGGAGTACGGGCATACGTATATGATTAGCAAAGATGGTATTTTATTAGAATATGATTCATTGGCGGATTTGCGGGATTTGCCAGTGGGCAATTATCAGGTTTGTGGCTTGTCGTATCGAAAAAGCGATTTGGATAGTTTTCCTCAACCCGATGGGGTGCTGCGATTGGATGATTTCCGAAGGCGTTTAAACGGCGATTCCTTGTTGTATTGTGGCGTCATCAATACCAATTGTGTGGAGGTGCGTATTACGCCGGGCGACACGATGCTGGTGCAACGCGATATTTGCCAGGGCGATAGTGTGCAAATTGGCACACAAGCATTTACTACAGCGGGCGACTATTTTGTAACACTAACAGGATCAGATGGTTGTGATAGTACCGTCCATTTGAGGCTATTGGTCGCGCCTGCATTGGTCACGAATCTGGATCAGGAAATTTGCGCCGGTGACTCCATTACCATAGGTAGTTCCGTGTATAAAACCACCGGAATATACTTAGATACTTTGACCTCCGTCAATGGTTGTGATAGTATTGTCAATCTTAATCTGCGGGTACTTCGAGTGCCGCCTACCTTTCTCACCGAAGTCATTTGCCAGGGTGAAACCTATCAGGTGGGCGGGCAAACATTTGATACCACGGGTGAATATGATGTCATTTTAACAGCGGCGAATGGCTGCGATAGTTTAATAAATCTGACGCTTTTGGTGCTGGAAGCCAGCGCCAACATTGCCCCAGCGGATAGCATCACCTGTACGAATCTAAGCGTTACACTCGATGGCGGCGCTTCAGCGCCTGAGGGTTTTATTGATTTTACCTGGACAAATCTGGCGGGCGATACCTTGGGGATGGATTCGGTTTTAACCGTAAATGCCCCGGGGACTTACATTTTAATTGCCTCTCAAACTGTCGCCGATTTTACTTGTGCTTCGCGCGACACGGCGGAGGTGTTGGGTAGCGCGGATAAACCCTTTGCGGATGTGGATAGCAGTTACACCATTAATTGTGCGGTTCCTAGCATCGTCATTGGTGGCGCCAATACATCGGTCGGTTCGAACATCACTTATCAATGGCAAACATTAGCTGGCAATATTGTGGGGGATCGCACCCAACAAACGGCAACGGCAGACGCGGCAGGCGAATATATTTTAATTGTTACCAATACCATTAGCAGCTGTGCGGATACGGCTTCTACAATCGTTGTCGCAGATTTTAACCTTCCAACTGCCGATATTCGAGCATTGGATACCTTGAGTTGTGACCAATCTACGGTGACTTTGGACATCGGTAGGTCGAGCAGAGGCGCTATGATTCGTTATACCTGGCGCGATTCGAGTGGATTGATCTTAGGGGATGAAACAATACAGCGGGTGAGTGCTACGGGCAAATATTATTTGGATGTGATCAATACTCAAAATGGCTGCGCTGCACGCGATTCCATTGAAGTAGAAGCTAACGGCATTCCGACGGTCACCTTTGGAAATACCATCATTCCTTGTGATGTTGATACCTTTACGTTGGAAGCTTTTATCACCCCGCTCAATGGTAATTATGCTTTTTTCTGGACAGGTGATGGCGTGATCGGCGATGGCGATGCACTGTCCACACCGATCAACCAACCAGGCGAGTACATTCTCACCATTTTGAATTTGGATAATGATTGTATTTTTAATGAATTTGTAGAAGTCACAAGACAAACAAATTGTGATACTTTGTGCATTGAAGGTAATTTGCCGGACACCTTGACATGCTTGCAAGCTACCATTCCGCTGATTGCAACATTATGCGAACCATGTAATAATTGTACCGTAGAATGGTCAACACTAAATGGAAATATCATATCCGCAACCGATAGTTTAATTATTTTAGTAAATGAACCAGGTATTTACACCGTAACGTTAAGAAATCCCAAGGGAGATTCGATGTCTATTGACTTGGAAGTCCTTCAAAGTGTCAATTTTCCAATTGCTGATGCAGGGGCGGATACCAGTTTGACCTGCGATCAGCCATCCCTTGCGCTGCTTGGAGCAGGCACTGCGAGCAATACACAGTACATTTGGACAACGCCAGATGGCAATATCACCGCCGGAATCACTTCGCTTACGCCCACCGTAGATGCGCCCGGCACTTACGTGCTTACGGTGTTGGATACCTTGACTTTCTGCGCTACTTCCGACACGGTGATCGTGGCGGCGGGCGAGGATCGACCAGATGTGCCTACGTTTGGCGATGAATTTTTAACCTGTTTAAATCCAAGTGTTGCATTGGATGCGAGCGCCTTTGTGGGTGGAGACCTGGTGGGGCGCTGGTGTCAAATTGATAGCAATGAATTGGAAATCAATTGCTTAGACAATTCTCTTTTAATTGTCAGCATGGGCGGCACGTATCGTTTTGAGGTGACAGATACCACATCGGGTTGTCAAAATGCGGTCAGCGTTCGGGTGATGGATAACAAAGCATTACCGATGGTAGAAATCGGTGCGAATGATACGCTGGATTGTGTGCAGCCCTCACTGGTGTTACGTCCAAACGTTACGCCTGCCAATGGCGATTATGTGTATCGCTGGACTTCGGTGAATGGGAATGTTGTGTCGAATGATTCTATTTTGAATCCGAGCGTTAGCATGCCCGATGTTTACATTTTGCAAGTGACCAATCAAAGCAATGGTTGCGTGGCGAGCGATAGTGTCGAAATTTTACAAAATGCAGAAGTGCCTTCGATTTTTGCAGGATTTGATACCCTGTTAACTTGTACTGTTGACACCATTGAATTGGCTGCCTCAGCCCTTGGTAATAATTTAGAATATGAATGGCTCACAAGCACTGGAAATATTCTTTCGGGGGCAAATTCGCTGAATCCGATTGTAAATCAACCTGGTACCTATTTTTTCCGAGTGACCAATCAATTGAGCAATTGTACGGTTGAAGATACTTTGGTGGTCGGGCAAAATATTTTTGAACCGGCGGCAGCGGTGCGCAATGCCGATCAGTTAGATTTGGATTGTACCTCCAATTTGCTGACGCTCGATGGGTGTGTTTCTACGGCTCAAACCAGCGCCGGGCTGCGCTATCGTTGGCAGGCACTGAATGGCAGCACTTTGACCAATCCAGATTCTTGCTCCATTTTAGTCAATCGAAAAGGCGATTATCAATTGTTGGTGGAAGATTTGAGCAATGGCTGTCGCGACAGCCTCGTTGTGACGGTAAATCAAAATCCGAATTTGCCAACCGTGGCCATTCCTTTGCCCGATTCTATCTCCTGTTTGAAAGATTCAACGACAATTGTTGCGCAGGTTTCAGGAAGTACCGCAAGTTTAAATTTTTCCTGGATTGATCCGACCGGGCAATTATTACCAGATCAAGATTTGAACATAACAGCCAGAATTCCAGGTGATTATACTTTTATAATGTTAAATAGAATCAATGGTTGCAGCGATTCTACCACGGTCAGCGTAGGCATTGATACCCTGCGTCCAATCATTAGCATTGCGCCGCCTAATAGTTTGGATTGCGATGTCAAAACCACTGCATTGGTTGCAACGGTGACGGGCGGTAGAAATTTTACCTACAACTGGACGACCACAGATGGCAATATTTTGAGCGGTGCGACCACCAGCACCATTATGGTAGATGCAGGCGGCAATTATACGCTGTTTGTCACCAATCTTAACAATGGCTGCACCAATCAGGCAGTGGCAGGCGTGAAGCAAGGCGAATCTTCGATTGAACAAGTCTATTACACTTCCACACGTGCAAATTGCTTCCGGCGGGGAAGTGGTTTTGTGCAAATTGATTCGGTGCGCGGCGGTACAGCGCCTTATTTGTTTGCTTTGGGCGATTTGCCTTACGCCAATTTTGATTATTTTCAAAACATCCAGGCAGGCACTTACACCTTGCGCGTGCAGGATGTCAATGGTTGCGAATGGCAAACGCAGGTAGTGGTTGAGCCTCCTGAACCTATTACGGTTCAGCTTGGAAAAGATACGCTGATTAATTTCGGCGATACCATTCAACTTTTTGGCGTCACCGATTCGAGTCGCATTGATTCGGTTCAATGGTTTTCCAATGGCGATTCTACTAGCTTTGCGAATACTTTGGGAGTGACGATAGCGCCGCCTCTGAGTTCTGAATATCGCATTATTGTAATGGCTGATAATGGTTGTACAGCAACTGATTTTATCAAAGTAGCCGTTGCGTATCCGGCTTCTGTTTATACCCCCAATGTGTTCACCCCGAATGGAGATGGGGTTAACGATGTTTTTATGATTTTTACCGGTGGCAATGTGAAGCAAGTAAGAAAATTCATGATTTTTGATCGCTGGGGCAATCGCTTGTTATTTGACGGTCCGTTTGCACCCAACGACCCTGAGCACGGCTGGGACGGCAGTTTCAACGGAAAACCCATGGATGCTGGTGTGTATGTTTATTATGCAGAGGTTGAATTTTCGGACGGGCATTTTGAAATTGTCAAAGGCGATTTCACCTTGTTACGGTAGCAGTGCTGTCAATAATTTTGATAACTGACAGCACAAATTATTTCCTTTTTAACATTTCATCAAGCAAAAAGCCAATTCATTTGTTCTCATTGTAGAATCATTATTAACAATCAGCAATTAACAATCAGCAATTAACAATCAAATGAACTGGTCACTCCAAATAGCCCGCATTAAAGGCATCAACATTTATGTCCATTGGACTTTCTTGATTTTACTGGGTTGGATCATTATCAGTGGCATGCGCCAAGGGCAAAATTTTGCCGAAAGTATGATGTCCATCTGGTTTATTCTAGCGCTTTTTGCCTGTGTATTGCTGCACGAGTTGGGGCATTCGCTCACCGCCATGCGGTATGATATTAAAACAAAAAGTATTGTGTTGCTCCCTATCGGCGGCGTTGCCAATATTGAAAAAATGCCCGAAAAACCCATCCAGGAACTGTGGGTCGCATTGGCAGGACCAGCGGTGAACGTAGTCATTGCAGGCCTACTAGCCTTGTATTTTGTAGCAACAGGCGGCTTTCCGCAAATGACAGAAGAATCCATGACACAGATTAATAGCAACAATTTTTTATTTAGTTTACTATCGGTCAATATTGTACTCGTACTTTTCAATCTCATTCCAGCGTTTCCGATGGACGGCGGGCGCGTGTTACGAGCTTTACTCGCCATGCGTTATGATCGCGCAGTGGCAACCAACATTGCGGCTAAGATTGGTCAGTTTTTAGCCATTGTTTTTGTGTTTTTTGGATTTTTTTACAATCCATTCCTAATTTTTATTGGTTTATTCATCTTTTTAGGGGCAGGCGCGGAGTCCAATTTTGAAACCACGCGTTCTGCACTGTCCAAATACAAAGTTCGGGATGTTTTAATGCACCAATTCACCATATTCCACGCATTTGAAACCCTCGATAAAGCCATTGCTGCGCTGCTCAATGGGCAAGAAAAAGAATTTTTGGTAGAACAAGACAACCAAATTGTAGGCATCGTCACCCGCGACGAAATCATTCAAGGCTTGCGCGAAATCGGTCAGGAAGGCGCCATCGGTCGCGTCGCCAACAAACAATTTTTTACCCTCACCCCCGACATGCCACTCGAAGAAGCCTACGCGCGTATGACGCAAAACGCCTCGCCCATCTGCCCCGTGATAGAAAATGGACAGCTCATCGGCGTGCTAAATATGGAAAATATCACGGAAGTGGTGATGCTGGCGAATGCAGGGCTGGAGCGGAAGAACCTTTCCAACATCAAGCAACAACCTATATAGCTCTTGTCTTTTACCGTACCGGCTGCCATCTTTTACCTGCCAAGGTGATTCCTTTTAGCAACTTAGCTAAAACAAAGAACCTTATTGAGTTCAATTTTCAACCCTTATGGCTTGAATAAAGCTGTTTTATAACTTAAAATGATGCGCTGCTGAGGTAACAAAAAGAACCGCTCTTGCTAATTGTTTCGACCCGATAAGCTTCTCAAAAGATGCTGCAAGGGTACTTTATTGAAGCAATATAGGTAGAGCGGAGAAGGTGAGTAGCTTATTGGCAAGACCTAAAAAGGTTCTAAAAATTACCCAGCTACCTGAAATCGGCAAAAGCAAATGAAGCGATAATCTATCAACCAATACTTATATATTGAGCACAATCGTTTTTATAATTCGCTAAACTGTGCTATTTTAGCTAAAAATCAACGCGATGGCAGCACCCATTTATCAACTCAAAATCACCTTGCGCGACTCAAAACCGCCCATCTGGCGCAGGGTGGAGGTATCGGCAGATACGTCGTTTTACCTGCTGCACTGCATTATTCAGGGAGCAATGGGCTGGACCAATTCGCATTTGCACCAATTTGTCAAAGACGAGGAACACTATGGCATTCCTTCCAAGGAGGATTTTTTTAAAGTACACGACGAGCGAAAAATCAAATTATCAGATTTGCTGCACCGCGAGAAAGACTGGATTCAGTATGAATACGACTTCGGCGATGGCTGGGAGCATCGGGTGCAATTGGAAAAGATATTGCAGCCGGAAACGGGGGTGACTTATCCGCGCATTATAAAAGGTAAAAATGCCTGCCCGCCAGAGGATTGTGGTGGTATCTGGGGTTATATGCAATTAGTGGAAGTGCTGAAAAATCCAAAAAATCCAGAGCATCAGAATATGCTCGATTGGCTGGGCTTGGATAGTGGAGACGACTTCGACCCGACCGCATTTGACCTGGACGAGCGCCAAAAGGAACTGGAAGCAATGTACGCCTGGGGCAAGAAGATGAAAGGCAAAGAAATGGATG
>CAZFBN010000026.1:0-44306 GCA_964517145.1 uncultured Saprospiraceae bacterium | reverse complement strand
GCTGGTACGATGGTAAATTTTATGTGCCAGCAGTAAGAATTGAGGAAGATATTCGCCAGGAATGTAATGGTTTTGACTGGGATGTAATAAAACAGGGTATTGATTATTATAAAAAAGCGTATCCGCAGAATAGATTAGTGGAACATTTAGCGCATAATTGTGCTTTGACTTATACTTGCCCGGCGGCGCGGAATTATTTCATGGGACGCTGGGAATGCCCGGTGCCGGTGTCCCCTGCTTGTAATTCCAATTGTCTGGGTTGTATTTCGTTTCAACCGGAAGAAGAAAGCATTGTGTCGAATCAAGATCGTTTGACTTTCAAGCCCACTGCGCAGGAGATTGTCGAATTTACCGTACCGCATTTAGAATCAGCGCCTTATCCGATTATCAGTTTTGGGCAGGGTTGCGAAGGCGAGCCGCTTTTGATGTGGGAGACGATTCGCGAAGCGATTATTGAAATCCGCAAATTCACCGATAAAGGCAGTATTAACATCAATACCAACGGCAGTCGCCCGGAATGGGTGGAGGCCTTGTGCAAAGTAGGTCTGAACAGCATCCGCGTGAGTACAAATTCGGCGCAAGCCAACGTGTACACGCCTTACTATCGCCCGAATAACTATGAATTTGAGGACATTGTGGAAAGTCTGCGCGTCGTGAATCGCTACGGCGGCTGGACGAGCATCAATTATTTTGTATTCCCCGGCATGACGGATAGTGAGGCGGAGTATGAAGCATTGCGAAAATTGATTATAGATACTGATTTGAAAATGATTCAGTGGCGTAATTTTAATATTGATCCCGACTGGTATCTGACGAGAATCAACGTGACCGACCCCGGCGACCCGATTGGCGTGAAGCAAATGATGGATTTGTTGAAAGAAGAATTTCCACATTTGAAATATGGATATTACAATCCTCCAATGGAGCGAATCCGGGGGAATTTTGAAGTGGATTTTGCGCGTTAGGAAAATTATTATTGGTTATTTAGGAATTGTTATTTGGGATTAGTGAGTTGTTATAGGTATTGTATGATTGAAATTGTTATATTTGTAATAAAATTATTTTTGTGCAGCAGCAAATCATCCATTTTTTAACGCAACATTTACCAAATGTAAAAGGTATTTACTTGTTTGGCAGCCGCTTAACGGAGGAATACGTGCGTTCTGACAGTGATTGGGATGTGGCATTTTTATTGGATGCGAAGCCTTTGTCGAGTTTGGAAAAATGGAATTTGCAGCAAAACATGGCGTCAGCGCTACATGCGGAGATAGATTTGATTGATTTGCAAGGGGCAAATACGGTGTTTCGGTTTGAGATTATTACAAGCGGCGAGCGGATTTATTGTGCAGATGACTATTTTTGTGATAGTTTTGAAGTGATGTGCATTTCAAGCTACCAATATTTACAAGAAGAAAGAAAAGACATATTAGAAGATATTTTTAAACGTGGCTCGGTGTATGGATGATGTCATATTAGGAAAAACGGAAAGTATAGAGCGTTGTATTCGAAGGATTAAAGAAGAGTACACCGGTTTTGAAAATGAACTAGAAACCAATTTTCTAAAACAAGATTCTATCATTTTAAACCTTCAACGCGCCTGTGAGCTTTCTATTGATTTGGCAAATTATATCGTGAAAATTAAAAAATTAGGCTTTCCTAAAGAAAGTAAAGAAAGCTTTGAAAAATTGCAGGCAGAAGGCATTCTTACCAAAGAATTAGCGCAGAAAATGACCAAAATGGTTGGCTTTCGCAACATCGCAATTCACGAATACAAAAAATTAGACTTCCAAATTGTAAAAAATATTGTAGAGAACCAACTCTCCGACTTCCGAACATTTGCCCAAATAGCCCTATCTTTCGCCAATAAGAAGTGATTTAGTGACTTGATGAGCGCGTGAATGCCCGAACATCAAATGTCAAATTTTCAAATTAAAACCATGCGGCAAAGACTCGAAACTGAACAAAAAGCCCTCGAAATCAATCTCGATGATAGCATTTACGGCACCTTTGCGGAAATCGGCGCGGGGCAGGAAGTCGCACGCTATTTTTTTCAAGTAGGTGGCGCAGCGGGGACCATTGCCAAAACGATGTCGGCGTATGATAAGGTGTATTCCGATCACATCTATGGGACGGAATCGGGAGGGCGATACGTGAGTGAAGCGCGCCTGTATAAAATGCTCGACCATGAGTACGAGTTGATGTTTTCGCGCTTGCGCAATGAGCGCCCGAAACAAAATTTCTTCGTTTTTGCCGATACGGTGGCTGCCATCAATTTTACAAAAACGATCAAGGGAGACGGCTGGTTGGGGTTGCGATTTCAATTAGACCCTGAAAATGAACCCAATGACCTCGTGCTGCACGTACGCATGCTCGACAATGACAATCGGCTGCAGCAGCAAGCCATCGGTATTTTGGGGGTGAATTTAATTTACGGTTGCTATCGTTATCATCAGGAGCCGGAAATACTGCTGCAATCGCTTATGGACAGCCTGCATGGGCGGGTGATGATTGATATGATTCGCCTGACAGGGCCGGATTTTGACCATCTGGACAACCGTTTGCTCAGTCTTTGGGCTGTGAAAAATAACTTGACAGATGTGACCATGTTTGGCACCGATGGGCGTCCGGTGCATGCCTCGGAGTTTTTGTACAAAAAGCATGTGATGGTGGTGCGCGGCAGTTTTCGACCACCAACGTTGGTGAATTTAGACATGATGAAGGCTGCGTATCAGCAATTTCGGGAAGACCCGCAAGTGGCAAGCGGTAAAAGTTTCCTGCTTACCGAAATTACCCTGGATAATCTTCGCGCAGAAGGAGAGTTGGATGAAAAGGACTTTCTCGATCGGGCAGATTTACTGAATGTCTTAGGGCAAACGGTGATTATTTCAAATTGTCAGGATTATCGCCGGTTGATTACGTATTTGGCGGATTATAAAATCCAGCAGTTGGGATTGGTCATTGGGGTAAGGGAGTTGCTGGAACTGATGCACAAAAAATACAATGACAACCTGGAGAGCAGTTTGTTGGCAGCTTTTGGCGAGTTGTTCAGCCGCAACGTGCGCATGTACGCGTACCCAGCCTTGCAAGAGGGCAGCGATGAACTGATGACCATACAAAATTTACCCATCCCCGAAGGCGTTAAGTTTTTGTACCGACATTTGTTGGAGAGTCAGCAAATTGTGGATGTGGTCGATTTTAATGCCAATATTTTGCACATCTTTTCCAAACAAGTGTTACAAATGGTACAACAGGGCGAAACCGGCTGGGAAAGTATGGTGCCGCCTAAAGTGGCAAGCATGATTAAAGAAAAATATTTGTTTGGCTACCCTTCGGAGCAGATGATGTTTGAATATTAATTATTTTATATTTTTTATTGGACGTTTCATATTTTCTATTTGAGGTTGGACGGTTTTGTTGGTAATTTTAAAATTACAATTTTGATTATGAATAAATTAAGCATATTAACTATTTGTCTGATGTTGGTTGTTTTTGGTTGTAACAATACATCTACACCTCCTGATGAGCGGTATGAATTGGCAGAGCGGTCGGAGGATAAAATGGTGGAGGAGATTGTGCCGCCTGAGGCAAAACGTGTGAATGTAGCGCCTTCCAAGGAAGAGGAAACGTTCAATGTGGCGTATTTGATGGGCAAATTTGATCCTGCGAAGCATCCATCTTTTATGAAAATAGCGCCGCCTTTTGCCGATAACAACGAACGCTATTTGCGCAAGGATGCCTACGAAGCGTTTCAACAAATGCACGCCGCTGCCGCTAAAGATGGCATTAAGCTTACGATCATTTCGGCTACCCGCAATTTTGAAGCGCAAAAAGGCATTTGGGAAGCCAAGTGGACCGGCGAGCGGCTGGTGGACGATCAGGATATTTCTAAAACCATTCCCGACTCAAAACAACGAGCGCTAAAAATTTTGGAATACAGCTCTATGCCTGGCTCTTCGCGGCATCACTGGGGCACAGATATTGATTTAAATGATTTGAATGATGCTCATTTTCAAAGTGGTGAAGGCAAAAAAGTGTATCGGTGGCTCCGCGACCACGCGCATGAATTTGGCTTCTGCCAGCCTTATTCGCCCAAAGGACTAGATCGCCCGGAGGGTTACAACGAGGAAAAATGGCACTGGTCGTACATGCCGATTTCCAAAAAGTTGACTGCGCTTGCCGCACAAAAATTGAAGGACGACATGATTGATGGCTTCAAGGGCGCAGAAGCTGCAAAAAGCATAGGCATTGTTGAAAAATATGTGTTGGGCATCAACCGGGAATGCTTATAAAAGGTTGATAGGGTAATAGGAGAATAGGTCGATGGTGATCTCTTATCACCCTATTTCCCCATCAACCAATAAACTTTTTCTTATGGCATTTACCGAATCTACCATGCTGCCACTTGGCACCAAAGCGCCCGATTTTACGCTGCCCGACACCGTTTCTGGTGAAAACATGAGCTTGAAAGACATCGCGTCGGATAAGGCGACGGTGGTTATCTTTCTGTGTAATCATTGTCCGTATGTTATTCATGTCAATCCAGAAATTGTTAGAATTGCGAAAGATTACCAGCCAAAGGGCGTTGCGTTTGTTGGCATCAGCTCAAATGATGTTGAAAAATACCCGGAAGACGCCCCGGATAAAATGAAAATTTTTGCGGAGCAGGCGGGTTATACTTTTCCGTATTTGTACGATGAATCGCAAGAAGTTGCAAAAGCATACGATGCAGCTTGTACGCCAGATTTTTATGTATTTGATGAAAATTTAATGCTTGTTTACCGAGGTAGAATAGATGGCGCGCGTCCCAAAAATGATTTGCCATTGACGGGGGAAGACCTGCGAGCTGCCTTGGACGCAGTGTTGGCGGGCGAAGCGGTGCCGCAGAAGCAATATCCCAGCGGTGGCTGCAACATTAAATGGAAAAATTAACCATTGGTAATTTTTAGGCGGAAAAAGATGTGACTTTTTAACTTTGGCTGCGTCAAAATGTTACATAAAAAACTAAAATCCAAAAAAATGAGCGAGTTTCAAGAAGTGGTAAAAGAAGGCGCACGAGAAGTGGGGCGTAAAACCTGGCGCGTTACCAAACGTGTATTGTTAATGCTAACGGTAGCAGGAGTGCTGGTACTGGCAGGGTTTCTTTGGTTCAATTACGGCTGGGTGTATAGCGAAGGGACGCGTTCTGGCACGCTGATCAAAGTGTCCAAAAAAGGGTACGTTTTTAAAACCTACGAAGGGCAGCTCAATTTAGGCGGTTTCCAAAGCAATCCGGGTGGCGGCGTTGCCAGCAATATTTGGGAATTTTCGGTTGTAAAAGATGACGTTTACAAAGAACTCCAAAGCAGCGAAGGCAAGCAGGTTGTTTTGCATTACAAACAATACCGCAAAGCTTTCTTTTGGCAAGGCGACACGGTATATTTTGTGGACGATGTGGGTCAGGTGCAGAAATGATTTTTATTACAACTTGCTTACAGCCTCTATTGCTTCAACAATTACGTTGCAAGCAAATCGAATATGCACTTCTTCAATAATCAACGGCGGCGCAATGCGCAGTGCATGGCTATTGAATAAAAACCAATCGGTGAGTACGCCTTTTTCGAGGCAAATGTGAATAACAGCTTTCACAAAATTAAAATTGGGCAATTCCACTGCCATCATGAGTCCGGCGCTGCGCACTTCTTTTATGGCGGAATGCTGTAATAATTGTCGAAATAATATTTCTTTTTTTTGCACTTGTACAATCAAATCGCTTTCCAGCAAGGTTCGTAAAGTTGCCAAAGCTGCCGCGCAACTCACCGGATGCCCGCCAAATGTGGTGATATGCCCCAACACTGGCTGATTCGTTAGCGATTGCATCAGGTCTCTGGATGCAATAAATGCGCCGATTGGCATGCCGCCCCCCATTCCTTTTGCCAGTAGCAGTACGTCAGGCACCACCTGGTATTGTTCAAAAGCCCAGAGCGATCCGGTACGCCCGTAGCCGGTTTGTATTTCATCGAATATTAATAAAGTGCCCGTTTCATTACATTTTTCGCGTAATTTTATCAAGTAGTCATTTACAGGTTGGCGAATGCCCCACTCCGCTTGCACGGGTTCTATGATCACAGCCGCTGTTTTTTTAGTAATGTTCTTTAAATCATTTACATCATTGTATTCAATATGATGCACTCCAGGTAATAAAGGGTGATAAGCTTGTGTAAAATCTTTCGGATACATCAGGCTCGCCGCGCCTTGTGTGCTGCCGTGATATGCTCGTTTGCAGGAGATGATTTCAGCTCGATTGGTGTAGCGTTTTGCTAGTTTCATGGCGCCCTCGGTGGCTTCTGTGCCGGAGTTTACAAAATAGACGCTGTTGAGCTGCGCAGGCAAATGTTGAGTGAGCAATTGCGCCAGTTGCACTTGCGGCGACAGGACAAATTCTCCATATACCATTGTGTGCAAATATCTATCCAATTGATTTTTAATGGCTTCCACTATTTTTGAATGCCGATGTCCCAGGCTACTCACCCCGATACCCGCTATCAAATCCAAATACGCTTTTCCACTCGTATCATATAAAAACATGCCTTCCGCACGGTCAATCTCCAACCCCAGCGGCGTGTCGCTGGTTTGCGCTACGTGTTGTAAAAAAAGTTGTCTTTGTGTCATAATTATTTATTAAACAAGCCTTTAAAATACTAGGCTTGATGGACATTTTCTCTGGTGCAAATTTGAATCCTTTTTGTGGAGGAATCGTTAAAATTTGGAGATTTTGGAAAAATTAGTGTTAATAAAGTGTCAATTGAACAGCATTTTTGTAAATGTCCTTTTTTTTACACTAAAAATTTCCGATTTTGCAATGGAGAGCGTAAAATGATTGTTACAAAATCATGAAACACTGGCTTGGAATAGTAGCATTGATACTCATCGCATATGGATGTGAGCAACACACGGCTCGGCGTTATGACTATGCCGTGCACGGTATAGACGTGTCGCATTATCAAGCGCGGGTCAACTGGCAGGCGGTAGCGCAACAGGACATTCATTTTGCATTTATTAAAGCCACCGAAGGTGCGATGCACCTGGATTCTCTTTTTTGCTACAATTGGGAGCGTATGAAATTGGCAGGGCTCAAGCGCGGAGCATACCATTTTTTTCGACCTACCATTTCACCATTGGCGCAGGCTGATAATTTTACGCGTTCGGTAGAAATTGAATACGGCGACCTGCCGCCTGTGCTGGATGTGGAAGTGCTGGACGGCGTTTCAAAAGAAAGCCTTATAAATGGTGTGCGCACCTGGTTGTATTATGCTGAAATTCGATATGGCGTAAAGCCAATTATTTACACCAATATTAAGTTTTATAATAAAATTCTCGCCGGTCATTTCAATGATTATCCGATGTGGATTGCGCGGTATGGCTTTCGAGCGCCAACCCTTGCCTGTGGGCGCGACTGGCATTTTTGGCAATATGGTAATCGCGGCAGAATCAAAGGCGTAGCAGGGAATGTAGATTTCAATGTGTTCAATGGCTCTTATGAAGCGTTGGAAGCCCTGTGTGTAGCGCCTCGATCGCTCATTCTCACCGGTATTCAGGCTGAATGAAGAAAAAGGGGGTTGAAGTGAAAACCTCAACCCTATTAAAAAATTTTTACTTTTAAACGTCTAAAAACATTCCCATCGGATCTTCCAAAAGGTTTTTCACTTTCACCAGGAAAGTCACCGAAGAACTGCCATCTATCACGCGGTGATCGTAGGACAATGCCACGTACATCATTGGGCGAATTTTAATTTCTCCATTCACCACCACCGGACGCTCTTTAATGGCGTGCATGCCAAGAATTGCCGACTGTGGTTCGTTGATAATCGGTGTACTCATCAACGAGCCAAAAACGCCGCCGTTGGTAATTGTAAACGTTCCGCCCTGCATTTCTTCCAAAGACAAAGTGCCCTTGCGGGCTTTATCTGCTAAGTCTTTGAGTTTAAATTCAATCTCGGCGTAAGAAAGCGACTCGATGTTGTGAATCGGTGGCACCACCAAACCCGTTGGCGTCGAAATAGCAAAAGAAATGTCAACAAAATTGTGATACAGTAAGTCTTCGCCATCAATTTGTGCATTCACATCCGGCATTTCCAACAAAACTTTGGCGCAAGCCTTGGCAAACAAAGACATAAAACCCAACTTGATGCCGTATTTTTTTTCAAAACGCTCGTTGTACTTCGCACGCAATGCCATTACTTCGGTCAGATCAATCTCGTTGAAAGTAGTAAGCATCGCTGTCTCATTCTTCGCACTCACTAGGCGCTTGGCAATGGTGCGGCGCATACGGCTCATTTTTTTGCGACTCACCTCACGGCTAAAAGATTCCGGCAACTGAAATACAATAGGCTGGGCAGCAGGTGCTTCCGATTTTGGTGCAGGTGCTTCTTTTTTCGCTTCAGGCTGCGGCGCAGGCGTGCTTAGCTTTGCTTCTACAGCTCGGTTCGCGTCATCTTTTGTGATGCGACCGTCCTTGCCGGTGCCTTTTACATCGGAAGCGGGCACTTCATTTTCTTTCAAAATCTTGGACGCAGCCGGCGAAGGTACACCGGCGGCATAGCTCGCTTTGCGTTCAGTAGGCGCAGTGGTAGAAACTTGAGTTGGTTCCGATTCCTGCTTTGCTTCGGATGCCGGAGCAGCAGGAGCCGCGCCATTGCTGCCTTTGGCAACGCTGGTATCTATTTTGGCGACCAGCGCGCCGATGGTAAGATCGTCCCCTTCTTTGGCAACATGAATCAGTTTACCAGCTGCTTCCGCAGGAAATTCCAAGGTGGCTTTATCCGATTCAAATTCGCAAATAGGCTCGTCGCGTTCCACATAGTCGCCGTCTTTTTTTAGCCATTGCGATAAAGTTACTTCGTTGATGGATTCACCAATGGTGGGAACCTTCATTTCTACAACACTCATGTTTCTGTATTGATAATTGATGATGGACAATTGATGTATGCTCTTTGAAAACTGCACCGCGAAATTCAGGCAATTGCTTTAATTATACAAATTTTTACAGCAATGTGTTTTCGATTTGTCCCACATTGTCAAACGCGGCTAGGGCATCTGTTTAGATTTAATAAAAAAAATGTGGCATTCAACCGAAGCTGAGTGCCACATTGCGCTGTTTTATTTTGAAAAAAATTACTGCTGTACCAAATTTGGATGCATAACTGGCTCACGTCCAATGCTTTCATAATAAAATCCGTCCTCTTGCATCCGCTCTAAATCATAGAGATTGCGACCGTCAAAAATCATAGGATTTTTCATCAATTGCTTCATCACTTTAAAACTTGGGGTGCGAAATACGCTCCATTCGGTCACAATTGCCAAAGCATCGGCTTCAATCAGCGCTTCGTATTGATCTTCTGCTAAGTGGATTCGGTCGCCATAGATGATCCGCACATTGTTCATCGCTTCCGGGTCAAAGGCTTTGATCTTTGCGCCAGCTTCCAGCAGTTCGTCTATGGTATAAAGTGCCGGTGCCTCCCGAATGTCATCGGTATTGGGTTTAAACGACAATCCCCAGATGGCAATGGTTTTGCCCGTCAAATCACCATTAAAAAAAGCTTTAATCTTCTTCGCCAGCACCAGTCGTTGACCGGTATTGACATTCATCACCGAATTCAAAATTTTGAAATCGTAGTTGTACTCGTTTGCTGTTTTTGCCAATGCCTGCACGTCTTTCGGGAAACAGCTGCCACCGTAGCCTACCCCTGGAAACAGGAAACGCTTGCCGATGCGCGAGTCGCTGCCCATGCCCATGCGCACCATATCCACATTGGCGCCCACGAGTTCGCACAGGTTTGCAATTTCATTCATAAACGAAATGCGCGTGGCGAGGTAAGAATTAGCCGCGTATTTCGTCATTTCCGCAGAACGTTCGTCCATAAAAATGATGGGATTGCCCTGGCGTACAAAAGGTTCGTACAATTCCCGCATGACGCGTTTTGCTCGTTCTGAACGAGTGCCAATCACCACGCGATCGGGTTTCATAAAATCATCCACGGCTACGCCTTCCCGCAGAAACTCAGGATTCGACACTACATCAAATAAATCTTCACTCAGGTTTTTCGCTAAAATCGCATGTACTTTTTCCGAGGTGCCAACCGGTACGGTACTTTTATCAATAATGACTTTGTAATCGGTAATCAAATCCGACAACTGACCAGCAACGCCCAGGATGTACGACAAATCCGCCGAGCCGTCTTCGCCCGGAGGAGTTGGCAGCGCCAGAAAAATCACTTCCGCATCTTGGATGGCTTCTGCCAGATCGGTCGTAAATTTCAATCGCCCCTGACGAGTGTTGCGCTCGAAGAGCACATCCAGCCCTGGTTCGTAAATCGGAATTTCTCCATTGCGGAGCCGTGCTACTTTGTTTTCGTTGATGTCCACGCAGATCACGTGATTACCTGTTTCCGAAAAGCAGGTGCCGGTTACCAAACCGACATATCCAGTACCAACTACTGCAATATTCATAGGTTTAATGGTATTTATTGAATTGCAAATTTACATTTTAATAAATATATCGACCTCAGTATTTCGATAAATGGTACGTTTTGATTGGTTTTTGTTAAAAAAAGTTAAATATTCGACATCAGCTTTAAACTTCTCCTTGTGATGCTCGTCCAATTTTTAAAAGCAATCAAACGATGAATGAGAAAATAAAACACCTCTATTGGCGGGCAGGTTTTAGCTTGAGCCCGCAGGAGTGGCAACAGCAACAAAATAAAACGATACAACAAGCTGTCAATGAGCTATTTGCAAAAGCTCAGCAGGTAGAACCGCTTCCAATTCCGGCATTGCCGATTGATAGCGAATCCCGAAAAATGATAGACAAGCAGAACCTGAAGGACCTCATCAAAGAGCAGCGCCAACAGGTCGGCGAAATCGGCGTCGCATGGCTGGAACGCATGGCAAACCCCGCCGAAAGTGCACTCCTGGAACGCATGAGTTTTTTCTGGCATGGGCATTTTGCGACTCAAATTAAATCGGGCAAACCGGCAGCTTTGCAACTGAACGCCATCCGAAAGCACGCACTGGGCAGCTTTCGCGAGTTATGCCTGGCAATTGCCAAAGACCCTGCGATGATTCGTTTTTTGAACAACCAGCAGAATCGCAAGGATAGCCCCAACGAAAATTTTGCACGAGAATTGATGGAATTGTTTACGTTGGGGCGCGGCAATTACACAGAAAAAGACATCAAAGAAGCGGCGCGGGCGTTCACAGGCTGGTCGAGCACGCTCACGGCAGAATTTGTATTTCGCCCCAATCAACACGACAATGGCAGCAAAACTTTCTTTGGTAAAACGGGCAATTTCAATGGAAATGACATCATTGACATGATTCTTGAAAAGCGCGAAGCTGCCGATTTTATCACCCGCAAAATTTACCGCTATTTTGTAAATGAACAGGTGGATGAAGCAATTGTGAAAGAATTGTCTCGCCAATTTTATCACAACGACTACCACATCGGCAAGCTGATGCGCTCAATTTTTGAAAGCGATTGGTTTTACGATAAAAAAAATGTGGGCGCTAAAATCAAGTCGCCTGTGGATTTTCTCGCTGGCGTCATGCGCACTTTACACGTTGATTTTCAGAACAAACAAGCGCTCGTGTTTTTACAGCGGGCATTGGGTCAAATGCTATTCAATCCACCAAACGTAGCGGGCTGGGCAGGCGGCAAAAGTTGGATTGACAATTCAACGCTGATGGTTCGCTTGAATTTAGTGCCGAGTATAGTGAATGCAACCGAACTCAACCTGCGCCTCAAAGAGCAAGCCGAAGAACCAACCACCGACCAAGCCGGGCGCCGACTGAATGCTACCGTGGATTTTCAGCCTTTGGTAAAATGGATTGGCAACCAAAACCAAGCGCTTGCACTGGACGAATTGACCCATTATTTGATGCAAACACGAGTTGCCGTTGGCAAAGATGCGTTGCTCCAAGCCTACGAACGCAGTGGAAAAGATGATTTTGTAAAAACAGCAACCATGCTGCTCATGGCATTGCCGGAATATCAGGTTTGTTGAGTTTTTAATTATTTGACATTTATTATTTGATGTGCTGCAACATCAAATAGAAAATAAATATAAAATTATGAATCGCAGAGATTTTTTAGGTTTATCAGGATTGGCATCTACCTCAATGCTGATTCCCTCTTTTTTATCTGATTTTAATGTCAATCAATTATTCAAAACCCGCACGGGTAAAGTGTTGGTTGTCGTGCAGTTATCAGGTGGTAATGATGGTTTGAATACAATCATTCCGTATCAAAATGATTTATATTATCAAAATCGCCCCACTTTAGGTATCAAAAATACCGACGTTTTGAAGGTGAGCGATGAGCTGGGCTTCAATCCTGCGCTTCAATCATTGCAAAGCTTGTATGATGACGGTTTGGTGAGCATTGTGAATAGCGTGGGCTACCCGAATCCCGACCGCTCGCACTTTCGCTCGATGGACATTTGGCACACCGCCAGCAAAAGCGACGAGTACCTGAGCACCGGTTGGCTAGGTCGCTATTTGGACAGCAATTGTGCAGGCTGCGCTACGCCGTACCACGCCTTGGAATTGGACGACAGCCTGAGCCTTGCCTTGAAAGGTGCGCAGCGCAATGGCTTCGCGGCAAGCAACCCTGAACAGTTGAAGCGAGTGACCAGCAATAAATTCCTACAAGCCGTAGGCAAAGCTGCGGGGCATAGTCATGAGGAGGAAAATGTGGCATACCTGTATAAGGTGATGATTGAAACCCAACAATCGGCAGATTATTTGTACCAACAATCAAAAGTACACCAATCGAAAGTGACTTATCCTCAAAGTCCTTTTGCAAAGGATTTGCAACAAATTGCCGAATTAATCACTGCCGATACCGACACCAAAATTTATTATGTCAGCCTCTCCGGTTTTGATACGCATGCCAATCAAAAAAATATTCAGGAGCGCCTGTTGCAAGGCTACGCCGATGCGATGAAAGCGTTTGTATCGGATTTGAAACAAAATGGCTTGCTGGACGATGTGCTGATTATGACCTTCTCCGAATTTGGGCGACGCGTGGCACAAAATGCCAGCAATGGCACGGATCACGGCACGGCAAACAATTTGTTCCTCATTGGCGGTAAGCTTCAGAAACCTGGTTTTTACAATGCTGCACCCAATTTGAATAACCTGGATGACGGCGATTTAAAATACGAAATTGACTTCCGAAACATTTATGCAACGCTGCTCGACGAATGGCTGGAGGCACCCGCCGGTCAGATTTTGGGACAAGATTTTAAAAAACTGGCGCTTGTGTAAAAATTTGGATTCCGCAATAAATTGTATAAAAAAAATGCCACCCTACACACGAAAGGATGGCATTTTTTCAACAGGAATAGTATTAGGATTTTAACAAAGATTCAAACAAGCTGATGGCTACGGGTGCGGCGGCTTCGGCGTTGTCATTGTTATTCAAATAAATCATTGCCACATTTTTAGCCGGGCAAATGAAAATAAAACTCAAGAAACCGCCCGTACCACCGTCGTGCACGTACACTGTTTGATTGGCAATAGTCAATTCAAACCAAGCCATGCCGATTTTATAATCCGATCCGTCGGTGCCTTTACCGGTGTAAGTATTATGCCGCATTTTTTGAAAAGCCGTACCCATCGCATCCGTCGGCGTACCCAGATGTTTTTTGGCATACACCAGCATATCCTTGGCATTCGAGCGCAGCGCACCCGCGCCGGCATACGCCTTGAAATCCCAGTACGGCACTACTTTGCCTTTTTTATCGTGCGGTTTGGCAGCATTTTGCAGGTCTTCGGAGGAAAGCGTGATTTTTGTACTCGTCATGCCCAGCGGTTGAGCAATAAATTGTTTGATAACCTGCTCGTACGTTAAACCCGTTTGATGTTCCAACATTTGTCCGACCAAACCCATTCCTAAATTGGAATATTCGAAAAGTGCTCCTGGCTTCCGTATCAACGTATAGGTTTTCAAGTAGTTATACATTTTGGTACTGTCGTAATGCGCATACGGATTGTTAATATCCCAACCATCATCAATATCTTCTGACAAACGCGGCAACCCAGAGGTATGATTGAGCAAGTGGAACAATTCAATTTTTTGGTTGTCTTTGGTCAAAGCTGGGATAGTCGAAGGCAAAAGATTGTTAATCGGCGTGTTCAGCGAAATGCCTTTCGATTCTGCCCAAAGCACGGCGGCACTCGCTGTGAAGGTTTTGGAAATAGAGCCAATTTCAAAAATGGTATTTTCATTTGGAATTTTGCCCTTGTCATTTTCCGTTTCGCCGTAGCCGTAAAAGTGCGTTTGTCCATTTTGCAAGATGCCAATACTCAAACCGGCAGTCGCTTTCTCTTTTGCGTAGCTCAGCACTTCTTCATGCACCAGGCTATCGAGTCTTGTGACCAGCGGATTATTGGTAAGAACCGTTTGAGTGCCATCGTCGTCATCGTTACAGCTTAACATAAAAAATGGAATGAGCAGCATGAAAAGTAAGTCCTTCATAATGAGATTGTTTTGGTGGTTGAAATGTTTTGGTATTAAAAAAAATTTCGTCGAATAAAACAGTTTATCCGTCCATTAACCAGCGTGGTTAATACGATCTATTCGTTATCATTACAGCATGATTGCTGTTTTGAGCCAAAGTTAAAACTTCAACATGCCTCGGTCATAGTAAAAATGAGACACAATCTTTACTGAAATGTTAACAGCCTCGTTTTCCATGCAGCGCTTCCTTCCTGCGGTTGATTTACAGCCGTTTATAAAGGATTTTATTTTTATTAATGATGCTCGAACCAACGAGACGCCTCCAGAGCGATTCATGCCGGATGGCGATTTTATGTTGGTCCTCAATTTGGAAAATGGCTACCTGGCGCAGCATGACAATCGCCTGTACGACGCCCAAAAATCTGCCGTCGGCTACCTGCACACGCACGCGCACAGCGCTTTTTACCTGCACAAACCGAGCAGCTATCGCGGTATCGCGCTGCACTTTACGCCGGAGGGCATGTACCACTTGCTGCGGGCTTCGCTTTTTGAGTTGCCATTGAATGCCATTTTTACCTTCGAGGAGCTAATGGGCAATTGGGCAAAAGATTTGGCGGAACGCCTGTGCGAGTGCCCTTCGCAGCAAGCGCAACTGGATTATTTGGAGCGGCAACTGCGGCAAAGATTCAATCAAAGAATTTGGAGCAGCGACTCGATCATGCCTATTTTGAATTGGATTGAACAGAAACAAAGCAAAATTAACGTTCAGGAAATCGCAGCACATTTTTTTATAAGTCGTAAAACATTGGAACGCAAGTTTTTGCAACGAGTAGGGTTGACCCCCAAGCACTACCTACGGATGATTCGTTTTCGAAATGCTTACACACAGCTTTCGCTCAGCCGTTATCACGAAATGATGGATTTGGTGGTGGAAAATGGCTATTTTGATCAAATGCACATGATTAAAGATTTTAAGCATTTTGTGGGGGCTACGCCTGCTGAATTGGCAAAATCAGCGAATTTTCTGGCTTCATCTTACCATGCCCAGTATCGACAATTGGAAAATCAACAATTTAATGTATCCTTGATTAAGTAATTGAGTCGCATTTTCACGCAGCGCATTTGCTTGAAATCATACATTCAAAATGCGCCATATTTACTTCATTTTAACAATTACATAACATTTTTATAAGCAACTCTCGAAATTGGCTTTATTTTTTAAAATTAAATTTCACCTAGTATTTCATTTCCAAATTATATTCCAAGAGAAGGCTATTTTAAATCTAGCTATCCAAAGATTTATTGCTATACTATTTCAAACTACTGATTGTCAATAATTTGCGCTATTAAAATTTATTTAAGGTTTTGCTTATGTACTTTTCGTCGGCTTAAATAAGCATTTTGTCGAAAAAAAGAACAAATTCGTCGGGTACAATGACGCTTTCATCGGTAGCAGCCTTTTTTAAGTGTTAAAATTTTGACTCGCTTTTACTTTCCTAATTTTATATTGTCTCTACAAGCATTGATTTTGTTTTATATCAGTGTAATGTTCGGTTTCATTTAGCGCAATTATAATACCTCGCCGTTGCAAATACATTTTAGCTCTCTTATGCAAAAAAACTGAAAATTTTTTACTAAATTTGAAAGAAACGCATTTTAACAAATTTTCGGAAGATGAAGGGGATATTTGGCATTCAGCCAAAAGTAAAAATTGCTTTATTTTTGGCAATCATATGTATGGTTATTTTGGCTAATATTTTTTGGGAGCGACGAAACTTACGCCAGCTAAATGATTCATTTTCTTCTATTTATGAAGATCGATTATTGCCGGCTACGTATATTTTTAAACTCACGGATCATTTGTATCAAAAAAGACTAATTCTGGAAACTTATTTTCATGCTGAATCGCAACCCGATGTCGCAGAAGACCTTCGCCGCATTGCAGCGCATAATGTTGCTATGGATTCCTTAATTCGCGATTTTGAAGCAACCTATTTGGTGGAATTGGAAGACAAAGTGTTGCATCATTTTAAACGCGAACTAAATACGTATAACAAATCGGAAGTATGTTTTATAAAAAAATGCCAAGGCAACGCCACGGCACAATTGGATGAGGTTTCTATGAAAGCACTTTTTGCAGCCACCATTCAAGAATTGACCGCACTGAGTCAGATTCAGGTGGACGTGAGCAAAGCCATGCGGGAGGATTCGCGTCGGCGCACAGCAAGTAATACCATTTTTACAAATTTAGAGGTACTTCTTGTTTTTGCGATTGCCATTATGATACAGGTGTTAATCTTTGCGTCGCGCTCGGTGATGCCCAAAAAGCCGCAGCGGCATGAGTGGAATTAGAAAAACTTGTAATCCTCTGTAAACCTTTTGAATTTATACATTCACGGCATTGTTACCATACTCGCAATCGGACGGTGGTCGGAAAAAGAAGTGTGGCGTTTTTCATAATCCAGCACCTTGAAATGCGCGGAAGCCAACACAAAATCAATGCGCAATCCAGGAATGCTGCCGGCATAAGTCACGCCGATGCCCGCCCCTTTTTTCTTAAAAGTATCTTGCAAACCCTGCGTAATTTGGCGATAAGTAAAAGATTGCGGAATGTCGTTAAAATCGCCACACACCAGCACCGGATGGGGGCTTTGGGCGATGGCAGCAGCAATTTCTTCGGCTTGCTGGGCACGTTTTTGAGCAGCGCGTTTGAATCGTCCAGCCATCGTGCGCACATTTCGCAGCGTTTCTTTTTCCTCCAGTTGCTCGGCGCTCGCCATTTGATCGGCTATATTTGAGATGGCATTGCTTTGCAAATGCACGTTGAACACTCGAATGATCGTACCATTCACGTTGAGGTCGGCAATTTGATAGCCATTCGTGTGGTTAAAGTTTTTTTGCTGCACTTTTACAATCGGAAAGGTTGAGAAAATCGCTAGTTCGTTGCCTTCTTGCCAAGCGTTATATTGTAATTTTTTTTCTTTTTTTAAATAAGCCGCATAAGTTTTTACAAACTGAGGATACCCCATAAACTCCTGTAAACAAAGGATTTCGACCTTTTTGTCATCAAAAATGCCGCTCAGTTCCACCGCTTCTACGGCACTGCGTCGATGGCGGTAGCTTTTCATGCTATGCGCATTGAAAGTGGCGATTGCGATATTTTGTTCATTGTCAAGGACACTGCCAAAATGCCATCCAACCAGGCTGGTGACATGCCCCCAACCCAACAAAACGCAACCCAGCGAAAACAAAAAATATTTGTGGCGAATGCTTGCCCAGAAGAGTATAAAAAACAAGTGCAACAGCAACAGCCAAGGGTAAAGTAAGCCAAAAAATGCCAGGGGCCAAAAAATGGTGGGACTTACAAACGGAGCCAGGTAACTCAGGAAGGTGACCAAAATCAAAACAATATTTGCCCAACGCATGAGATTGAATCGTGTTTTCAAAGCTTTTACTTGACTTTATTCACAAATTTTGAACCATTAATAGTGGGCAAATCCTAAAAAGTTTGTTTAATTTTTGCTGGCGTTGAATAAAAATTCTTTTTCCTCCTCCGTCAAGCTTTCGTAGCCAGATTGTTTGATTTTATCCAAAATTGAATCCAACCGGTCTTGATGTGATACATTTTCAGTACGCGAACCCGCGGTAGCAGAAGCTGTTGGGCGTCGGCTAGTGGTGGTTCGCGGGCGATTTGGATTTTTATAAGCCATGTGCGGGCGTCGCGGCGTTCGCGCTGGTCGCTTAAAAGGGCGATAAATTCTATTCAGCACGGTATTAACCGGCAATGCCCAGTCCCTGCCTTCCCGCAGTTGACGCACAAAAATCCAGCCCATGGCAGCCCCGCCCAGGTGTGCGAAGTGCCCGCCCGTGTTGATGTCACCTGCCAGTGCCAGCAAATCCAAGAGTACAATTACAAAAACAATGTACTTCAACTTCACATCGCCCAAAAACAACAGCCGCACAATGTAATCAGGCGCAATCGCTCCAGCCGCAACTACCAGCGCCATCACTGCCGCCGAAGCACCCAGCGCCGTAGCAATGCCGGAGGTATATGGAATAAAATTAGCCGTAATATAAAAAAGCAGCGCACCCGCTAAACCGCCTAGCAAATAAATGGGCAGCACGCGTTGATTGCCAATAAAATCGCCCACAATGCGCCCGAACCAATAGAGGTACAGCATATTCCACAAAATATGCCAAAAGTCAACGTGCAAAAACATATAAGTAAAAATCACCCAGGGATGTATCAGCACAAACCATCCATCCGAAGAAAGACTAAAAAGTTTTATAAAATCTGCAAATGAAGTCGGGGATTGCCAAACGCCACTAATTTTTAACACTACATTAACGAGGTTGACCGCCACAAAAATCACCACATTGATGATAATAATGCGCGTTACCATGTTGCCATAGCTGAATTCCCGCTTTACATCTTCCCAAATAGACTGCAACATTTTTGGTTCGTATTACTAATTTCTTTCAAAAATAGAATCTTTTACCGTGATTTTCAAAAAAATTGTTTTGAGCACTCACAGAAAACAAAAGTGGTAGTTAGGTAGTTCGATATTTGTTTAAAACGATTTGCCAAAATATTTTCCAAACAAAATTAGGATCAATCCCATCAGTGCGCCGCCCAGGTGCGCAAAATGCGCTATATTATCCCCAGCCACACGTTGTACGCCGAAGAAAAATTCGCCAATTATCAAAAACGGAATGTAATATTTTGCCTTTACCGGAAATGGAATGGGAAAAATCAACAATTCACTTTCTGGGAATTTTACGCCATACGCTAACAACAGCCCAAAAATAGCCCCCGACGCGCCCAGCATCGGAATGCCCCCCTGCTGCATTACCAGATGTTGCATCAACCCCAATGCTTCAGGGATATATTGTGTATTATTATCATAAATAAAATTGCCCAATTTAATAACTTCCTCCTCCAATCTGGGATCGTAGTTACTAAATTCAATATGGTTAAAAAACTGCCAGAAAGTATCACCGCTTGGGCTCGCCCGAAAAGTAACAATTGCTTGATTCAGTGTAGATAATTCTAAATGAATAATCAATATATGTAGCGCCGCTGCCCCCAACGCACATAAGATGTAATAAGCCAAAAAGCGCTTTGGTCCCCACACCATTTCGAGCATACTTCCAAAGATAACCAGCCCCAGCATGTTAAAAAGGATATGCCCAAAATCTGCCCTAGAGTGCATAAAAAAATATGTCACTAACTGCCAGGGGCGAAAATCGGGTGAACCAGGATAGCGCAATGCCAGCGAATTCATGATATTTTCACTGACTATAAAATAAGCCAGGTAAAATAACACATTGAGAATCAGCAAATTTCTAACAACGCCTGTAAGTCTAAACATAGGTTCGGTATAAAATGTAAAATCGGAAGCGCAAAGCCTCCTCCTAAAGTCATGTTTAAGAAAACCGTTTTTCTAAGTCCTCCAGTTCAAAAGTAAGAAAACAATTTCGACCAGAGGGGCTTTTGTACGGCAGTTCGCAGGCAAAAAGCCGATCAAGGAGCGACTGCATTTCTTCTACGGCTAAGCTTTGACCACGTTTGATTGTAGCGCCACGCGCCATCGCTCGCGCCAAATTTTCCGATGTGGAAAGCCTCAATTCCAGGTTATTTTCGTACTGCTCCAATAAAGTTTCGATAATCGTGGTTTCATTGGCGTTGCCCGCAAGCTCTGGCGGTACGCCATGCACCAAAAAAGTATTGCCTCCAAACTCCTGAATATCAAATCCTAACAAATTAATTTCTGATACAATATTTTTTAACAAAGCCGCTTGTGCCGGCGCTAAATGAATGGTTGCCGGAAACAAAGTTTGCTGGGTCGAAGCTGTTCGTTCCTGAAGGATTTTTAAATATTTTTCATACAAAATGCGTTCGTGCGCTGCTTGTTGATCTACCAATAAAAACCCTGATCGTATATGACTGACAATGAATGAATTATGAATCTGGTACGGTTCTTTATTTGGCGCAGTGAAGCTCGATGGCGTATCTGCCGCTACTTCATCCGATGCTGACCAGCGGCTCTCCAAAGTCAAAGAACTTGGTACGTCTTCCGACTCCTGATGGCTTAAACCGGCGTACAAACTTTCCCAATGTTGCAGGTTATGCTGCTGTCGGCGATCCTCCTCTTGCTCAAAGGCTCGGCTGGGAAGGGTTGTAAAATTTCCGCCCGCACTAGGTGCCCGCTCTGGCTGAGTGGCAATGCGCACCGAAGCCAGCGCGGTCTCTTCGTCAAAATCCAAGGTAGGTGTAATGCTGTGGCGCCCCAACGCGTGCCGTACCGACACTTTTAAATAATTGTAAATCAAGCGTTCATCTTCAAATTTGATCTCTTGTTTCGTCGGATGCACGTTGATGTCAATCTGCGCCGGATCCACATCAATAAACACCACATACAAAGGAAAGGATTCCTGCGGCAGCAAATCCTCGTAAGCACTCATAATGGCGTGGTTGAGATACCCACTTTTGATAAAGCGCCGATTGACAAAAAATAGCTGCTCGCCTCTTGTTTTTTTAGCAAATTCAGGCTTGCCCACAAAACCGGAAATCCGCACCGTGTCTGTGTCTTCATTGACTGGCACGAGTTTTTTATTGGCGTGATTGCCAAAAATACCCGTGATGCGCTGCCGCAAATTGCCTGCTGGCAAGTGAAATATTTCGGCATTGTTGTGATGCAAAGTAAAATGAAGCTCCGGGTAAGCAATGGCGATACGCTGAAACTCATCTAAAATATGTCGCAACTCTACGGAATTGTTTTTCAAAAAATTACGACGAGCTGGCACATTGTAAAACAAATTTTTGATACAAATATTCGTTCCTACTGGACTTTGGCAAGCTTCCTGTTTTTTAACTTCTGATCCTTCAATCAGAATCCGAACGCCCAATTCATCCGTCGCCCGCCGCGTACGCATCTCCACCTGAGCCACCGCCGCAATAGACGCCAGCGCTTCGCCCCGAAAACCCATGGTGCGAATTTCAAACAAATCGTGTGCTTCCCGAATTTTGGAGGTAGCATGTCGCTCAAAACTCATGCGGGCATCGGTTTCCGACATGCCGCTTCCATTGTCAATCACTTGAATCAGCCCTTTTCCGGCTTCTTTCACAATGAGTTTGATGCTGGTAGCGCCCGCGTCAATGGAGTTCTCCATGAGTTCCTTCACCACAGAAGCCGGACGCTGAATGACTTCGCCTGCCGCAATCTGGTTGGCAATGGCATCCGGCAATAATTGAATGACATCGGTCATTATGGATGTGTTCTAAATATAATTTTTAATTAATTTTTTCCTGACTCAAACAAACTCGCCCAATGCGGCAGGTAAGTGGTCAAAAGATAATACGACATTAATATTAAAATAGCAACAATGGCAAATAACATCAAATTGGAACGCTTGACATCCCGGCGGTTAGAATAAATTTCCCGACTGGTATAACCATAACCTTTACTGCGAAAACCACTGGAAATCCGGGCTTTAATCGCTTCCGGATCGTTATTTTGCAAATCATCTGCACGTTTCAGACGCTCTTCCAATTCTTCTTTTGCTGGATTCCAAAAGCGTGGTTTGTATTCAAATTGCTTGTGCTTGGGCACGCGCGTGAATTTTATAAAAGCCATTATAAACTGATTTTAAGAATTTTCTACAATGAATGGATTGAAAGCTTGTTCATTAAAAACCAAAAAAATCAACAAAATGTTTCCTTTTCTGCCGTAGCAAACCGAATTGCATCGCTCTTCCCAAATTTACCAAAAAATCTGGCAATACTGCCAGTTTGGAGCGACATTCTAAGCCGATTGAATAAATTTCTCTTTTGGTAAAGATGTAAAAAATCACATTCTTGGCGGTCATCCGCTGCGTAGAAAAATTTTTGCAAGCGTTTATTAAAAAAATACGCTAAGCAACTTTACACGCAATCAATAGATTATCAACAACTTAGCGCCATCATTTCATCTCATATTAAACAATAATCGTCTTTTTAAGAAGGGCATTAAACAAAAGTCCTCCACAACAAAACAATAGTAGAGGCAGCAGGCGATTTTTGACTGCATCTTTGTATCAACAAAACGAAACACAGCCAAAATAATCAAAAAGAACACTAATTGTAGCCTTTAAGGTATGGGTCGGTAAGGGTGTTGCCGGGCAGCGCCCTTCTTTTCCAGCCTTCGGAAAAATGCAACTTGGCATAACTCCAAAAACCAAACCTAACATCAAACTTACTATGAGTGCAAGTGCCCCTATTATTTTCGTTTGACAACGACTAATCCCATGTCCGCTAGAGCGTTTAGAAGTTATCCCCTTCTAAGCGCTCTTTTTTATTTTGCAAAAAATTGCGTACATTCGATGCCAAAATCTTAGTTGCGTTACACAATGTATGATAAAAGAAGAAAATCTAAAATTTCCAATGTCTTTCAAGGGGTCATCACCCTTTGAAAAAGCCATCATGCTTTTTGCAAATGAAAAAAACGATTTTTTACAGCTTTCTTTTTTGGTTCATAACGGGTAGTTTGCATGCTCAAACGGATGATCTTCAGCAACTTATCAATGCTGCCAAGAGCAGTACGGAAAATACCCAAAAAGTGGATTGGCTCGTGCAGATCGGCGACCGCCAGCTCCTCAACGACGCTAAAAAAGCGCAAGCATATGGCGATCAAGCTTTAAAACTGGCAAAAAAATTGAAATATAATGATGGGCAAGCCACTGCCCAAATCGTGTTGGGAAAAGCCTATTTGCAACAAAATCGCTTGAGCAAAGGAGTTGATTATTTGGTAGAAGCCTTGCCCTGGGCGGAACAAAACGGCGAAGCGTCTTTGCTGTTTGATTTGTATTTTCAATTGGCGAAAGCCTATCAATTGTCAAACAAACCCACCGAGGTAGAACTGTACCGCCAAAAGTATAACAACCTGAAACAACGACAGGAGAACATGAAGCAGCAGCAGGAAAATCTGAGCAATCAGGAAAGAATGAAATTGCTCGAATTAGAATCCTTAGCCAATAAAGACTCTGCCTTTATGGCTCGCCTCAATGCCGTAGAAGCCCAAATAATGCGTGATTCGGCGTTGCAGGAAATCAGCGAGAGGGACGCGGCGCTGCTACAACAACAAATCGAGCTGACAAAATTGGAAAAAGACGCCGCTGAATTCAAACAAAAACAAGCTGAGAGTGAGCTGCATTTGCAACAGGAACGCCAAAAGCTGGCAGCGCAGCGGCAGCGTTTGTACTGGGTTTTGGCAGCATTCGGATTTTTGTTGGTGCTGGGTTTGAGTGCCTGGTTTTTTTATCAAAGTCGGCAAGCCCAAAAATTGGCAAAAATGGAGCGGCTGGAAGCAGAGCGACTTCGCATTTTGACGGCAGGCATTGCACATGAGATTAAAAATCCATTAAATTTTGTGAATAATTTTGCCGAAGGTTCGATTGAAATCATCGAAGAATTGGAAGAAGCATTGGCTAAAAGCGCGTCTGATATGATTGTCGAATTGGTCGACGAGCTCAAGCAAAACGCGGTGGACATTCGCAAAAACGGTCAGCGGGTGCACCAGATTGTGCAAAGCATGAGTGACTATGCCAGCGGCGGAAAGAGCGAGCGCCAGCCAACCGATTTAAACCAATTGCTCGATGAAAATATCAACCTGGCTTATCATGGCTATCGCGCACAGCATCCGAATTTCATTGCAAATATCGAAAGAAAATATGATATATTAATTACTCCTGTTGAATTGATTCCGCAGGAAATGGGGCGTGTTTTTTTAAATCTGGTCAACAATGCCTGCTATGCTTTGCAACAAAAACAAAAGGAGCTGGGCAGCGCTTTTTCGCCAACGTTGACCGTGACAACCGCCGCGCAAAACGGTGAAGCCATCGTACGCATTCGCGACAATGGAACGGGCATTCCGAAAGATGTGTTGGATAAAATTTTCACGCCTTTTTTCACGACCAAACCTACCGGCACGGGCAATGCGGGACTGGGCTTGTCCATGAGTTATGAAATCGTGACACAGCATCACCAGGGCAAGCTGGTGGTGGATACCAAACCTGGCGAATTCACAGAATTTATCATTCGTTTACCCAAAAATACACGAGAAGCATGAAAATTTTAGTGGTGGACGACGAAAAAGACATTCAGCGTTTGTTTGAACAGCGCTTTCGCAAAGAGCGGCGCGATGGGCAACTGGAATTTACCTTTGCTTATTCTGCTGCGGAGGCATTGCAATTTCTCGAAACAAATGCACCAACGGATTTGGCATTGATTTTGACAGACATCAACATGCCAGAAATGAGCGGTTTGGAGTTGTTAAAAATCATACGTAACAAATATCCGACTCAGAAAGTCTTTATGATTACAGCTTATGGCGACGAGCATTTCAGGTGGCAGGCACAAGAATTGGGTGCCAACGATTTTTTAACCAAACCGATTGATTTTGAACAGTTAAAAGAAAAAATTTTCAAAGAAGATATATCGTAACAAAACGAGGTCAGCGTTTTAAGAATCAACCATTTTCCCGAGGCATTATGACGATAAAAATTTTGGTGGTGGATGACGAGCAGGATGTGGAACGGCTCATATCACAGCGATTTCGGAAGCAAATTCGCAGTGAAGCCTTTCATTTTATGTTTGCCCGAAGCGGCGCTCAAGCTTTGGACATTTTGGCGCAAGACGACCAAATTGACATGGTACTGAGCGATATCAACATGCCTGAAATGAATGGCTTTGAATTCATGGAAAAATTGTGCGAAGTTAATCCTTCGCTCAAAGTAATTATGGTGTCGGCGTATGGAGATATTAGTAATTTTCGTAAAGCGATGAATCGTGGTGCATTTGATTTTATTACCAAACCAATTGATTTTGAAGCTTTAGAAGCCGCCATCAAGAAAGCCGCTCCTGACATCAGTGTGCGACGAAAAGCGACTGAACTGGCGCAAAAAAATGAACAACTGCGGGATCTTGACGAAATAAAATCTCGTTTTTTTACCAATATCGCTCACGAATTTCGCACGCCCCTGACCATCATCAGCGGCATGGCAAATCAAATTAAAGAGAATCCTGAACTGTGGCTGGAGAAAGGCATCAAAATGATCAGCCGCAACAGTGATAGCTTGTTGAATCTGGTGAATCAAATTTTGGACTTACGGAAGCTGGAGGCTGGCAAATTGCAATTAAATTTGGTGCAGGGCGATGTGATGCAGTATTTGAATTACATGCTGGAATCCTTTCAGTCTTTGGCGGAAAGCAAAGAATTGCAGCTGCATTTTTTGTCGGGCGGCGGCTCATTTTATATGGATTATGACCCTGAAAAATTGTTGCGCATTGTGTCCAATCTTTTATCGAATGCCATTAAATACACCCGTGAAGGCGGCAATGTATATCTGATGGTGGACCAGGTAGCGAATACTTTGCAAATTCGGGTAAAAGATACCGGTGTGGGCATTCCTGCCGATCAGTTGCCGTTTATTTTTGACCGTTTTTATCAGGTGGACGACTCTTCGACCCGCCCTGGCGAAGGCACGGGCATTGGGCTGGCGCTCACCAAGGAACTGGTTAAGCTGCTGGACGGCGATATTCGCGTAGAAAGCACGTTGGGAAAGGGGAGTACATTTTTTGTGACCCTGCCCATTCACCAAAAGGCACCTTTGACTGTCATTGCGCAACCTGCGGCGGTGCAATTTGTACCACAAACACCAGAAAAAGCCGAAGTGATTTCGCATTTAGAGGTGAGTAAAAAAGAATTGCCATCTTTACTGATTGTAGAAGACAATTATGATGTTGTACAATATTTAATTGCTTGTCTGGAAGGACTTTATCAACTAGAAGTGGCGAAAGATGGGCAAGAAGGCATTGAAAAAGCCATTGAGTTGGTGCCTGATATTATTATAAGTGATGTAATGATGCCGCATAAAGATGGCTTCGCATTATGCGAAACATTAAAAACGGACGAGCGCACGAGCCACATTCCTATCATTTTGTTAACTGCCAAAACCGACGATGACTCCCGCATCAGCGGCTTGAGAAGAGGCGCCGATGCTTATCTTGCCAAGCCTTTTAATAAACAGGAACTGATTGTTTGGCTCGAAAAATTGCTGGAACTCCGCCGAAAATTGCAGCAACGCTACAGTTCTTTGGAACCTATGATGCCTACGGGCGATGCCGCAGTGCAGCAGGAAGACGAATTCATTCAGAAAGTAAGACAAGCGGTGGAAGCTAATTTGGACGATGAAGATTTTGGCATTTTGCAACTGTGTCGTGCGGTACACTTGAGTCGAGCGCAGGTGCACAACAAAATCAAGGCACTGACGGGCGATTCTACTTCGATTTTTATTCGCAATATTCGTTTGCATAAAGCCAAATCAGTGTTGTTAAAATCAGATTTAAATATTTCACAGGTCGCTTATGAGGTTGGTTTTCGCGATCCAAAATATTTTTCTAAAACTTTTTTTGAATTGTTTGGCGTTTTACCCGGCGAATGGAGAAAACAAAAACTAAACGCATAACTTATTCATTTTTAAAATCTTATGCTTCGTTTTTAATTTTAACTGAACAATACTCCACTTTTTTATCTCGCTACTAGACAATACTCTTCTTCAATTAGACAATAGTCGAAGTGCAACGGCAAATTTGGCTGCATCTTTGTGTCATCAAGGGAGATAAAAGCAAAGACGAAATTACACTGGTTTCAGACACAATTTCCAGCAGGAACCCAATGAGAGAAGGCTTCCTGTACGGCTGACTATATTTACAATCCAATATTTAACACGTTGACCAGTTGATCGGGAGTTTTTAAAAGAAGGAGCGTTGCTTGCCAGCGCTCTCTTTTTTCCCAAAAAAAGCATGAATGCCATAGTTTTCCAAAACCAAATGAACTTTCTACTGATATCCAACTTTTTCGCTTGACACTACTGTATGATTCCAAAAACACCAGAGCGCGTTCGAATGATTATTCAAACGCGCTTTTTTATTATTCCAAATGAGACTTTTGACTATGCCATTGGTATCAATACGGGGAAAAACTGTCCAATTATTTAATAATTCCTTCTCTTTTCAAATTTGCCACTACACATCTATTGAATCATACACCACCACTTTACTCCACAGGTGTGCATAATTTTTTACAAAATCGAGGTGAATCGGATCCACTTGATAACTGTCCTGATCGGCGGCGTTTTTGAAAGTCGTCAGCCAGGAAAAGGTGTAAGAACCGTCAATCACGTCGCGGTCGGTACCTGCCGGTTTGCCGATATGCACACTGCGAATGCTTTTCACTTCCGCCAGTTTTTCCAAGCCTTCCAAGAGCTTGGCGCGGTCTTCGGCACTGTCAGCATTTTTTAACCAAAAATAAACATGATGGATAAAGATGTTTTTTTCGCGTTTTTTCATGGCAATGTTGCTAAAGGAACTGAATAAACCGGTGGCGGCTAGCAGCGCTCCGAGTTGACTCAAAAAGCTCCGACGGGATGAATTGGTCATAATTTTTTCAATTGGGTGTTAACTTGAACGGCTAAAATACCAATTTGCTCGAATTTTTTGTCATTTTCATTTCAAATTGCCATCGCTTCTGCATTTTGCTTGAACCTTTTAAGTAGAAATTGATTATAATATTCATATAATAAACAACATAATTACATGGCAACACAACAGCAGATGGCATTGGTTTTGTCGGGTGGTGGGGCGCGTGGCGCGTATCAGATGGGTGTTTGGCAGGCAATGCGCGATTTGGGCTTGGATGATCAGGTGAAAGTGATTACGGGTTGCTCGATTGGCGCCATTAACGGAGCATTGCTATCGCAGTTGGATTGGGATAAGGCGCTGGATCTTTGGGAGCAGGTGCAGCCATCGCAAGTATTTGATTGTCTGCAAGATAGCGATACGCCTTTCAACAAAGCGCTTATGCGCGACTGGATGCAGCACGGAGGCATTCGGGTAGAAGGATTGAAAAAATTGCTGCGCGATCATTTGGATGAAAATCTAATTCGTCAGTCGCCGATTAACTTCGGACTGGTCGTATATAATAAAACGCAACGCAAGGGGCAATCTTTATTTGTACATGATATTCCACAAGGGCTTTTGATTGAGTACATCATTGCTAGTGCAACGTTTCCGGTGTTTCAGCCGCATCAAATTGGAGATGATTTATATCTCGATGGTGGTTTGCACAGTATTTTACCAATGGACATGGCGTTTTCAAAAACCAATACCGAACTGGTAATTGGCGTGGATGTGGCGGAAGCATCGCGGTTCTCTCCGCAACAATGGCGCTGGCGTCGGCAGTATAGTGATCGTTTGATTTACATTCGTCCGTCTAAATTATTGCCATCACCGATGAATTTTTCAGCAAAATCGCGCCGTTTTCAAATGGAGTTAGGATATAATGATGCGGTAAAAATATTAAACCAACGGCTTGATTTATTACAAAAAGCAAGTGCCGCATGAAACGGCACTTTCAAATTTCTCTAAGTTAAGCATGGATTTGGACAAAACTTACTGATTTTTATCAATTCGATAAAAGATTTTACTGACAATTTTCCACTCGCCGTCAATTTTTAATAAATTGAAATAGTCCCGAAAAATCCCCGTTTTAAAATCAATTTCTGTTTTCGCCTGCGCTGCGGTACCATCGATATGATAACTCACAATTTTAGTTTTGCGCTCCAACTTGGTGCCAGCATTTTTGCGAAAGTTGTCAAGGTAAGTCGCAATCGGTATCTCTCGGAATTCACCGGTCTTATTATCCACAAATTTCATGGAAGCCGAAGGGTGGAATGCTGCGGCTAACCGCGCCGTGTCGCCATCAGTGCCGCCCTCCAGGTAGTTGAGCAGTGTTTTTTCCAAGGCTGCTTTTTCCGCTTTACTTTGAGCAAACAAGCTGGAAAAAGTGAGCGTAAAAAGAAAAAACATCAAAAAAAGTCGAGTGATTTGATTCATGATATGATGTATTTAAAGGTGAAAAATAGTCTTTATTACACTCATTGCGTATTGCATCTCTTCCATTGTACCCAAGGACATACGTGCCCATTTTCCGGTATCACTTGTTAAAATGCCGCCGACAAGTATATTTTTAGCCGCATAATCCTGCCGCAAATCCTTGCCTTTGTAATGATCTGCCGAGTAGTAAATGAAATTAGTAAATGACGGGATGTAAGCAACGCCCATTTTTTTAAATTCATTATATACAAAGGCTTTCACCTGTTCATTTTTCTGCCGCGATTCTTTTACAAATGCCGCGTCTGCCAGCGAAGCCCGCGCCGCCGCCATAGAAACAGCACTACCGCCGTGATTCGACCAGGGCTGTAAGCCATTCAACTCCTTGATTCGGTCGGGATGCGCCAAACCGTATCCGATTCGCGCGCCGGCAAGCCCATAAACCTTGGAGAAAGTGCGTGCCACGATCAGATTTTTATTCTCCGCCACCCAGCTCGCCAGCGAAGGCTCGTCGGTGTATTCGATGTACGCTTCGTCCAGCAACACCAGGTGATCTTTGGAAATTTCCCGCACAAAATCCTGCAACTGCGCGGCGGGCAGAATCGTACCGGTCGGATTATTTGGATTACAGATGTAAACGATTTTTGTGTTGGCGTCAATCGCCGCCTGCATATTCGGGAGGTCGTGCACCTTTTCGGGCGTCAGCGGAATTTTTTTGATGGGCACGCCCAGTCGCTCCGCCGCTTCCATCCAAATGCCGAAGGTCGGATCCGCCACGACAATGTTGCCGTTTTGCAAAGCCGCCCATTGCGCCGCCAAGCCCAAAATCTCCGAAGAGCCGCAGCCAATGATGACATTTTCAACCGCCAGCCCATTCTTTTTGGCAATTTCCTCACGGAGTTTGGCAGTAACATTCCAAGGATAGCGATTGGACAATTTCAGGGCATCCTGCATGGCTTTCAGCGCGGAAGGCGCCGGACCATATGGATTTTCATTGCCGCCCAGCCGAATTGGTTCGCTATTTAGTGATTGAAAATCAACACCTTGTGCAGCGAAAACAGATTGTGGTACGAGGGTCAGACCTGCGAAAGCCAGCGTACTTTGTTGCAGCCACTGGCGGCGCGATTGAAAATGAGTGGACATTATTTTCGTTTTTGTTGGGTGATGTAGAATGAATGCAAAATTGGGGTGATTTTTTGAGCGCTGCCGAAAATTTCGATGATTGCTTTCATTTTTTCGGTGCTTTGGCAAAGGGGCATCCACCGAATAAAAGGCGGAAATGATCGAAAAAACCGCCGCCGAGTCCATTTTTCCTGCATTTTTGTAAATTAGACTTTATAAAAGTGGAAGTTACAACCCGTGGATTTTTCAACAAATTGCCCAAGGCGTGGCACGTGCACGTGCTCATCTGGGTCGCTTTTTACTGCCTGTTGCAGCTTTACATGTTGCATAAATGGGATCGGATTTGGTTTTCTCTTTTAAATGGCATGATTGCTATCACATTTTATTTAATAGCGGCTTATGTCAATTTTTTATTTTTAATGCCGCATTATTTTAAAGTAAATACACTGGGGCGATACATTACATTTTCCTTGAGTTTTGTAATGATGACCGTTTTGTTGCGAGGCATGGTCGAATATTTTATATTATTTCCCATTCATTTAAATTTTTATGATTTTAGGAGCGGACATCTCGCTTATAGCTTTATGACCAATTTATTAGCGTTTATTTTTGGCGGCTTGATGTACATTACCGGCGATTATGTAGTTTTATTAAAAAAACAGGAAGCATTGCAACGGCGGCAAGCAATGTCGGAACTCGCGTTATTAAAATCACAGGTGCAGCCGCATTTTTTATTTAATACACTAAATAACTTGTATTACCTGGCGTATAAAAAAAGTGAAAAAACCCCACAGGTCATTGCCAAATTATCGGAAATTATGCGTTATTTCATTGACGAAGCGCCGAAAGAACAGGTCATGTTGTGCACGGAGATCAATTTTTTGAAAAATTACATCGACCTGGAGAGCATGCGTATGTTGAATCCCTTGCAGTTGGAATTTTGTGAAGAAGTGCCCGACGATACGCTGCTGCTGCCGCCCATGCTGCTGATTCCGCTGGTGGAGAATATTTTTAAACATGGCGTTGACAAAATGCAGGTATGTAATGAAACGAAAATTCATTTACAAGTACAGGATGGCTATTTAGCATTTGAAGTGCAAAATCGCCTGCACAAAGCCCCCAAACCCAAGTCCAACGGCGGTATTGACAATCTGCGGCAGCGGCTGAAATTATTATTCGACCATCAGTTTTTATTACAAACACAAGTGGAAAATGATTTTTTCATTGCTCGTTTGAAAATCAAATTATAAATTATTTCATTTTTAATTATTCATTCCCTTGCTGCGCTGTTTAATCATTGACGATGAGCCATTTGCGGTAAATTTGCTGGAAGAATACGTTCAGCAGACGCCTTTTTTACAATTGGCAGGTAAATGTTATAATGCCATTGAAGCCCTGAATTTCCTGCGCGGCGCTCCTGTTGATCTACTTTTTCTCGACATCAATATGCCCCAGCTTTCGGGTATGCAGCTCGCCAACTTGCTGAATCAAAATTATCAAATTATCTTTACAACTGCTTATTCGGAATACGCGGTGGAGAGTTATGAGCTCAATGCGGTGGATTATTTACTCAAACCCATTACATTTGAGCGCTTTATGAAAGCGGTGCAGAAAGCCATTGCGCCCCACCCAGAGCCAAGCCCCCCCGCCAAGGAAGAAGAAGCGCCCTCCAATTTTTTTGTCAAAAGCGGAAAAGCGGTGATAAAATTAAATTTTGCGAAGATTCTTTACATCGAAGCGCTCGGCGATTACGTGGTTTTTCACTCATCTGGCGAAAAGCATCTGGTGTATAAACGCATGAAAGAACTGGAAGCCACGCTGCCGGATTTCTTCTGTCGTGTGCACAACTCGCACATTATCAACCTGAATCACATCTCTAAAATTGAAGATAACCAGGTTTTCATCGGAACGGTGGCGCTGCCTGTGAGTGAAAAGTACCGCGACCATTTTTGGCAGCATATTCAAACAAGATTGTTTCGATGATAGAGGTACGATTTTGTGAAAGGTGAGCTTGCGAAAGTATCTGAAAGTAAAGCGTTGTTAATTTTTAATACGTCTGTCAATTGTATCATCAGCATCCAATCTAAAAATGGTACTATTTTATTAAATTAATGTAAATGATGGATAAAATTGATCGTACGATCAGGTTAAATGCATTAAAAACTAGCCAAATTAGGCAGGATAGAACACAGCTGACAGGGATGCGACCGATTACCGCTGATTTTTATTGCAATCACACACAAGGTACACGGATATCTGTGGTTCAGATTTCGCCTGATGGCGAAATCAGAACCACAAATGTAATAAAAAAAAGTATAAAAATGTAACTTTTTTACGACATTTCCAACAGCAGGTCAAAGTACATTCTTCCTCGGCGTTGTAATATTCGGCGGTTTCAAATAAAATGGCTCGAAGTAGGCGAGGTCGGCAAATTGCTGATTTTGAAAGGCTTGCAATGCAAATGGAATCAAATGCTTGGCGGAACAAACGATGGGACTGAAGTGGGCGAATTCAGAGATCAAAATAGATTTACATTTCTCTGCACCATTACCTGAAAAAACAATCGATTGGTCATTTTTAAAATAGCTATCAAACGTGTCCCCTTCAATTTTTAATGCTGCGGCTTCGTGAATCAATTGGTTAGTTGTATCATAAATCGCGCAATAAACCTCCATGCGGCGGGCGTCAATCATTGGGCAGTAGAGGGCGTCTTTTTGCTCAGTTTTGAAAGTAGCCAAAGCCAGCGCCTGCAAGGTATCCACGGCTATGAGCGGTTTATTCAAAGCATAGCAAATCCCTTTGGCTGTGGAAACGCCGATGCGCAGGGCAGTGTAAGAGCCGGGTCCCTGGCTGACCGAGACGGCGTCTAAATCCTGCATCAACATTTTAGCTTCCTGCAAACAGGTTTCGATGAGTAAAGTGATTTTAGAAGCGTGTTCGGCAAATTCTGTAATCTCCTGTAATGCAAGCAATTGCTCATCCTGGCTGATGCCAATGGAGCAAATATCGGTGGTGGTTTCGATGTGGAGGAGGTGTGCCAAATATTGATTTTTAAGCTGGGCAAAGATACCGAGACTAACAGGAGAATTCCAATAAGTGTGGCATATTTCGGAAATGTGCCACACTTAGGGATTAATTTTTCACCAAAATATTATTCCGCGCCGACCATTCGCGCAGGTCATTTTTGTTGATGGCGGCTGCCATTAAATCGGGGAAAAGCTGCGGCGTGCAAGCAAAAGCGGGAATGTTGAGCAGCGCCAAATATTCAGCAATGTCGTGATTGTAGCTGGGGACACCATCGTCGTTGAGGGCAAGAAGCGTGATGAATTGTACGCCGGAAGCCTTGATTTCAGCGGTTTTTTGTAGCATATCAATCGGATTGCCGCCTTCAAATAAGTCGCTGATTAAAACCAGGATCGTATCGGATGGACGCTGAATCAACGTCTGGGCGTAGCCAAGCGCTTTATCAATATCCGTGCCGCCGCCGAGCTGCGCTGCAAAGAGCAAATCCACCGGATCATCCAGCATTTCAGTCAAATCGACCACACTCGTGTCAAACAGAACCAAATTGGTACGAATGCTGCGCAAAGACGCCATGATCGAACCCAGAATTGCAGCGTAAACGACGGAAGTTGTCATGGAGCCACTTTGGTCAATCAGCAAAATGACATTTTTAAGCTGCTGCCCTTTTTTGCCAAAGCCAATGAGTTGTTCCGGTATAATCGTTTGATAATCCGGCTGATAGTGTTTTAAATTTTTACGAATGGTTTGGTGCCAATTGATTTCGTTGAACTTTGGATTGTAATTTCTGACTGACCGGTTCAGGCTGCCCTGAATGGCTTGCTGCATGGGCTGGCGGAGTTTTTTTTCGAGTTCTTCTACCACCTGGCGCACTACTTTGCGAGCAGTTTCTTTGGTTTGTTCGGGCAAAATTTTATTCAAACTCAGGATCATTGCTGCCAGATCAATATCCGGCACAATGCTTTCTAGCAACTCCGGTTCTAGCAGCATTCGTTTTAAACCAAGCCGCTCCAGGGCATCTTTTTGTAACAATTGCACAACAGGCGTTGGAAAATACTGACGAATGTCTTTGAGCCAGCGGTTGATGCGCGGGGAGGAGTTCCCAAGACCTGCCTTACGTTCGGTGTTGTAAAGCAGGTCAAGGGCGTTATCCATACCTTGTTGAATTGTGTTGAGTGTTATATTTTGTTGTGGGTCTGCATGGCGCCCCAAAATGAGGCGCCATTTCATCACAGTTTCGTCCATGCTACTTTCGTCTGAGCAGCCCGGCTACAAAGAGCAGGACTACCGCGCCAATCAGCGCTGTTACAATGTAATTAACAGTTTCGCTACCGGTAGAAATCTTGACGCCCAGTACAGTACCCAGCAGCCAGCCGCCCAAAAAGCCGCCGACAATGCCGATGATGATGTTCCAAAGGAGTCCGAAACCGGAGCCTTTCATAACGAGACCAGCCAGCCAACCGGCTACTGCGCCTACGATGATAAAATAAACTAGGGACATGGTAAAATTGGTTTGTTTAACGCAATTTAAGGAGAATCCTTGAATGCTAGATGTGCTAAGACAAGATAAATTTTAACAAATGGACGGAATTTTTATGCAAAAAGGGCGTCTCTATGCAGAGATGCCCTTTCTTGATGTTCTTTTTTGTGGTGCTTACGGTAATGCGCGTCGGCGATTGAATAAACTAACAATAAATAACAATACAACCGCTCCGATAAGCGCCGTCAAAATGTAGTTGAGTGTGCCGCTACCAGTATTAGGTGTACCGATGCCCAGCACTGGACCCAACAGCCAGCCACCTAGTAAACCACCAACAATACCGATAATGATATTGCCGATCAAACCGAAGCCAAAGCCGCGTACAATCACGCCAGCCAGCCAACCAGCAATTGCACCAACAATTAAAAACCAGATTAAAGCAGATCCGTCCATGATTTTGATTTTTTGGTGAACAAAGGCAACAAATCACAAAAGTATCTTTTGCAATTCGCATGAAATAGTAAAGAAAATTTTTCAGCGTGTGATTTAAAGATGAAACGCAAGAGTGAAAGTGATGTTCAAAAAAGAAAAAGGAGTAAGGCTAAAATACCTCACTCCTGAAAATTTGTCGATAAGAAAAAATAGCTTTTGCAACGCAGTCTGCGCCGGTGTTATTTTGCTAACACTATTTTGGCGGTATATAATTGATTGTTTACTTGAATTTTATACACATATGTGCCTTGCGGCAAATCCGACGCATTCAATTGCAAAGAAAAAATACCAGCCGACAAGCGTTGATTCACTAATGTTTTTACCAATTTGCCGTTTATATCAAACAGCCCAATGTTGACCTGTGCGGCTTGTGCGAGCGAGTAATGCAGGGTATTCAATTGTTCAAATGGATTCGGATAAACACCTAGGATAGCAAAAATAGGCGCTTCATTTAAGTTTCTGGTAGCAGTGGTCATCAGTGGGTCATTGGGAGCAGGTTGATCGAGCGTTGCTTTTGAAGCACTTTGTGCAGCGGCTTTTTGCAAATGATTTTCGTTGTTTTTTGTATAAAAAGCAGCGCCAAACGTTTCAGGCTGAGCCGGTGTAAGAATTGGCGAAAAGAACCAGTTTGCCTGCACGCTATCCGATTTTACATCCAAAATAAAATAACCGTGACGGATCAGGTCGGCATATTTCATGTGCGGATTTGGATTGCCGAGGTCGATACCCGGAAAAGGTGCAATCGGCGTATTGATTTGAATCTGAAACTGTTGTGCCAAAGCTAAACTCAAATTTTCATCAAAATTGGCAGAAGTGATGCTGGGCGTTACAAATTCTACCGCTAAAGAACCCTCGCCCGTTGTCGCATTGTAATTGGCAGAAGGGGCATAAACAGCCGCTTGCCCAATAACAGGTAAGGTTTGGAAAGAAAGATTCACCGGCTTGTCGGCAACATCATACGCGAACGACGCGTGCACATCACCCGTGACAATCACCGTGTTATTAATGTTATTACTTTTTATAAAATTTAGAATTTGAGAACGTTCTGCCGGATAGCCGTCCCAAAAATCTAAAAAGGAGCTTTCCAACGCATCGAAGGTAAAACCTGGCTGACCGAGCGCTGCCCAACCTACATTGAATTCAGAGAAAGTAACCTGCTGACCGATGACCTTCCAACGAGCGGTGGAAGTACGCAATTGATCGAATAACCACGCCTTCTGAGCAGTGCCCAGAATGGTACGGTTGGTATCCAACAGGGCTGGATCATTGATGTTATTCACTTGTAATTCGCGCCCTTTCAAACGGGTGTCGAGCATAATTAAATCCATCAAATTCCCATAGCGAATGGTGCGATACACATCTTGGTCATTGTTGTCACGAATGGGCAGCCATTCAAAATATGCCTGCTTGGCAACAGCTTTGCGCGTATTCCAGTCACCTTCCAACAAATCAGTATGGTTTTCCGCACCATCTTTGTAAGCATTGTTGGCACTTTCATGATCGTCCCAAACGGTAATAAATGGATGCTGCTGATGCACGCGTATCAAGTTGGTATCCAAGCGATAAGTAGAGTAGCGCGTGCGATAATCTTCTAATGTTACAATTTCCTTATCAGGCTCCACGCGGCGGTTTTCCTCCAGGGTGCTGTCACCGTAAGTGCCATTGCCATATTCATAAATGTAGTCGCCCAGGTGAATCACGGCGTCCAGGTCATTGCGAACTGCGAGGTGATAATAATTTGTAAAATAACCTGCCTGATAATTGCTGCAAGAAACCACTCCAAATTTCAGGTGCGACACCTGATTGCCGGTAGGAGTAGTTTTGGTTCGACCAATCAATGAATTTTTGCCCAACGCATTAAAAACATAATAATACGTTTTACCTGCATCCAAACCTGTTACGTCAATTTTTACTGTATAATCGCGGTCTGCATTCGTTGTAAACGTGCCTGATTTTACGACATTGCTAAACCCGATGTCTGTTGCCACGCGCCAGGTCACGCTGATCGGTGCATTGTTCATGCTATCGGGCGTCACACGCGTCCAAATAATGACGCGATCTTGTAGGGGGTCACCAGAAGCAACTCCATGGTAAAAAGGTCTCCAAGCCGGATTGAAAGTAGCCGGTCCATTCCGAAACTCCACGCGGTCGTTGTGCAGCAGCGTAGCGCCATTTTGCTGTGCAAAAAGCGCTTGCTGAACCAACATTAAGCAAATCATCAAACGGATCATTTTCATATATTCAGTTTTGTGTTAGGTGAATTGCAAAGCAAACAGGACTGTATAAACTGCGCGTAAACGAAGCGTTAAATTTTAATAAACACAGCGATAAATCGGGGGGTAGCATATCTTAATTGATGAAAATCATAGACTTGTCTGATGGATATCATCTCGGAAAGCCCCATTTGCGGGCATCTTTGTAACAACAAAACCTAATTCCAAAATTCTAATCGTCTTAGTTATGAACATCCTAGCACCAGTAAGCACTATAATGAGCAGTAAACTGCATACCGTTAACCCTAGCGATAAACTCGTAAAAGTTAAGGAATTATTTGATACGTTTAAAATACATCATATTCCGGTTGTGAAGTTTAAAGAAATTGTTGGCATTGTAAGCAAAACCGACCTGCTTTATTTTATGCGAGGCTACCACCTCAACGACGAAGACCGTTTTGTGAATGAAGCTCGGCTCCGCGCTTTTACCGCAGAAGAAATTATGACAAAAGGAATGGCAAAAATAGGACCGCATGATCGAATCAGTGTCGCCTTGGAAATTTTTCTTGCCAATCGCTTTCACGCCATTCCGGTGGTAGAAAACGATGAATTGGTGGGTATTGTGACCACTTTTGATGTAATAAAAGCGTTAGCAGGTGAAATAGTAACCCCTGAACAAGTAATTGATAGTCAGAAAGACGAATGAAAACGCATAGACTTTAGATAAAAGGCATGGGGCAAATGTTCAGATTGCCCGGAAGCAGTCTATTATCTAAAGTCTTATCATTTTAAACGCTAAAAAAACAGCCATGGTGCGGATACAAATATTGGGGATAGGCTGCAAAAAAAGCAGGGCTTTGAAAGCGAACGTGCTGGAGGCGCTCCATCATATTCCGCTGGAAGTAAGCGTAGAAGAAGTGGCTGCTATTGAGGATATTATGCAGTTTCAAATTCATACTACGCCGGCATTAATCATTGAAGACAATGTTGTAGTGGAAGGGGAAGTGCCTTCTATTGATGAGTTGGAGCATTTGTTGGCAGCTTATCAACCACACATTCCTCCATTTCAGGACATTTTAGTGCCAACCGATTTTTCGCCTACCGCCGCCAATGCTTTTCGATTTGCGATGGCAATAGCAAGAGGGAAGTCATGCAATGTCAATTTATTACATGTGTATCATCCACATTATGACACCGCAAGTCCTTATGCAATGATGTTAAGCGCTGATTTGCAAGCGCAGAAGCAGTGGCAAGCGGATCGCTTTAAAGATGAAAATTACCCGACCAATGGTCTTTCGACTGGCTTGAGCGAAGTGCATGTCAACGTGAATTTAAAACTGGGCTTTGCTGCTGACGAAATTATTAGCGCTTCAAAAGAGGTGGATCTGATTGTGATGGGTACCACTGGCGACGGCAATTGGCTAGAGCATATTTTTGGCAGTGTCTCGTCGCAAGTGGCGCGATATGCGAATTGCCCGGTGTTGCTGGTGCCGCCAGGCGTTACTTTCAAAGGTTTTGATACCGTTGTGTATGCCAGCGATTCGGAAGTGGTGGATAATAGTAAGCTGCGCCGTGTGGTGGAGTGGTTGAACATTCCGCAGGCGGAGATTCACGCAGTGCATGTAGAAAAATCGTACAGCGAAGAATACCGAATGAAGCGCACCGAGTCGCAGCTGAATTCAATGGTACAGCCTTACAATTTGAACCTAACGCTGACGGAAGTAGCCTCTACCGATACGTTGAAAGCCTTAAATACGTATGCCATTGATCGAAATGCCAATCTTTTGATAATGTGTACAACGAAGCGAAGTCTGTTGGAAAACTTTTTCCGCCGCAGCTTGACGAAACAGATGGTACTGAAAGCACAGATGCCTATTCTCATTCTACACGGAAAAAACGATCAAAAACAATAAAATAGGTTTACCTGCAAGGGGGGATTCTTTTTTACCAAATTTGACAGGAGAAGGCGTAAATATAAAAGTTTAAATAATTATAAATCAGTAATTTATCTAATTTTCAGTACACCAGCATCAATTGTGCCATCGACATCTATTTGGGCAATTGGTAGTAGAATTCCCCCTGTTTCTAGCCGTTATAAATACTTTTGCAACAAAATTCTATAATCCTGAACAGCGTCCCGTTTCTCTATTTCAATCATATTAAAACCATTTTTGATGGCAAATAGCAGCATTGCCTTGTGCCTGTTGCGCGTTTTAAAAATGATCTGCAAATAGCCTTGCGAGCGCGCCCAGGTTTCCTGCGCATCAGCGAGTGCCTGCGCAACTCCCAGCCGACGATACGCCGGTAGAACGCCGCCCATCCAAGAGTAAAAATGCCCTGCTCGCTCGTAGCCTACTTTGAAACCAATTGGTTGCTCTTCAATATAAGCTATTAGTATTAAATGATTTACACCTGTTAAACGCTTTTTATATTCTGTTGCATCGTGCGGCTGATTGAATTCGGGAATTTGTTGAGATAAACCAACGACCGCCTCAATGTCCGCTTCCTTGATTTGTATGAGCCTGACGTCTGTCATTTTTTAAATATCAATTTCCAAATACACCGGGCAATGGTCGGAGTGCATTGCATTATTAAAATGATAAGCTTGTAAAAGCCTGGGGCGAAGCGAATCTGTAACCGATTGATAATCAATGCGCCAGCCTTTGTTGTTGCCACGAGCGCCCGCACGAAAACTCCACCAACTGTACTCTACTTTATCAGGATTCAAATAGCGGAACGCATCAGTAAAGCCATTTTCAAACCATTTGCTCATCCAGGCGCGCTCTTCGGGCAAGAAGCCAGAGGAATTTTTATTCCCTTTTGGATCGTGAATGTCAATTTCCTGGTGGGCAATGTTATAATCGCCAACGATGATGAGATTAGGTTGCGTTTTGCGCAATTCCTGCACCCAATTGAAAAAATCGTCCAGAAACTCCATTTTAAAAGCTTGCCGAATATCGCCAGTGGTACCCGAAGGAAAATAACAGTTCAACAGTGTCCAATCATCGAAATCGGTGCGCAGAATACGCCCTTCCGAATCATATTTCAACATACCGCAGCCTTCGATGGTGAGGTTTGGCTTTTTTTTCGCAAAAGTTGCCACGCCGCTGTAGCCCTTTTTTTGTGCAGAATGCCAACAAGTTTGGTAGCCCAGCGCTTCAATCGCCGCCACGTCAATTTGATCCATTTGCGCTTTGGTTTCTTGTAGGCAAATGATGTCGAAATTTTCTGCAGCCAGCCATTCGAGCAAACCTTTACTCATCGCAGCGCGAATGCCATTGACGTTGTAAGAAATGATCCGTGTTGCCATATCATTTTAAATCAAAAAGAAAACAAGCTTCCGAATTTTTCGAAAATGCGCCTCAAAGTTAAATAAAAAGCACGGGGCATTTGAAAGGATTGAAAATCAAAAACAACCGTACCATCAAAAATGTAGCAGATTTATAACAATAATCGGCTGTAATTCATATAGTTTTTCAAGCCTATGTTCTATCTTTGTACATAATCCTTTTTGATAAAGAATACTCAAGTAACTCCTTTCCCACGAAACCTGTTACCAACAATTTTTGCTGAACGCCCACTTATTTTTTCGCAACCCCGAAAGAACGCTTAACTTTTTTTCCTATGACTGCTATCATTGTGGATGATGAAATCAAAAGCCATGAGGTTTTGATACAATTGTTAAATATGTATCACCCTGATATTGAAATCCTTGCTCACGGAGATTGCGTAGAAGCTGGTTTAAAATTGATTCAAGCGCATCAGCCAGACTTGGTTTTTCTGGATGTAGAAATGCCGGATGGGTCGGGCTTTGATCTTCTAAAACAGCTGGATGCGCCCAATTTTGCGGTGATTTTTACCACGGCGCATCTCACCTATGCCATTCCTGCCATCCAAGCCGGGGCAGTGGATTTTTTACTGAAACCCATCGGGCAGGATGAACTGGCAGAAGCATTGCAAAGGGCGCGAGTAGATCATCAAAAACGACTGAGCTTCGAGCAAATTCAAACTTTGCTGGAAGCTTACGAACAGATACGCATACAGCAACTCCCTACGCGCATTACCATTCCAACTGCTAACGAACTGATATTCAAACCTGTAAGTGACATCATACGCTTTCAGTCCGAAGGGAATTATACTTGGATTACGCTTGCAAACGAATCCAGAAGATTGATGACTTCTGTTACAATCGGAGTTTACGAAGAGCAGTTTAAGGATTATCGCGAATTTATGCGCGTGCACCGCTCTCATATTGTTAATCTTTTGTACGTAGAAAGTTTTGTACCTGCCGAACAGGCGCTTGTTGTTTTAAAAAATGGGGAAAAAGTAGAAGTGGCTCGTGCAAAACGAGCGGAAGTGCAACGTCGTTTGCGAAACTTGTGAGAAGAAAGGATTTATCATTTCATGCGGAGGCGCCGCGTATCTGATAGACAACAGTCAATTAAGTTGACATCCAAATTTTCATAAAAAATATCGCATAACTTCAAATATATTCATCCATTTACAAATAGAATATTATTTAAATATAAAATGCCAGGCTAGCCATATTTTATTTTGTCTATAAATTTTTAATTTTTTTTACAAAAAAGTGGATAATATAGGTTAAATTATTACTTTTGAAACGAGAATTACATCATTTCATAACCTTGCTAAACCTCCCTTACTATGGCATTCACGTATATTGGAGAGAACAAAGTTGAATGGGGCGAAGGTCCTGGCGCTCCTGAAAACGCTTACTTCCACTTGAAAGACGTTACAGCAGTAATGAACCAGCCTGGCGCAGCCGCTTTTAATTTTATGAAAGCTAGAATTAATGGCAAAGACTGCACCGTGATTGTAGCCGTCAGCGAAAAAAATGATACCGGCGCTATTGGGTACCTGCAAGACCCCGAGCACATCATCGCTGTTGGCTGTCCGCCTCTTATCGACCAGCTTGGAGGCGTATTCAAACCTAATCCGTAAGTTTTATTGAAGTAGTGCAACCGGTATTTGTCGAAATTTTATTCCTACCCACCTGGATAGGAACCATTCATCTTTTGTCATAAAAATTAATAAAATGCCTGCTGAAACGCTTAATGTGGAGTTGTTGCTGCAAAATTTGCAAGCCAACATTTTAAAATCGCATGGTAAAAATCATGTTTGGTGCATTTTTATTAAATGGCTGGATGGCGCAAAAAGCCGCACTTGGGTCAGCCAGGTGCTTGCGCCGCGCATCACGTCAGAGCTGCAACAGCGCGAAATGGCAAGAGATTGGAAAACAAGGGCACGTAGCGCCGCTGCGGAAGAGGACGCGCTCACCACTTGTTTTTTCCTCACTTATACCGGTTGTACTAAAATTGGGTTGGGCAAAGAGCAACTGCCTAAAGATTTCCGGTTTAAATATGGCATGAAAAGTTACAATGTTCGCCGAGACATGAATGATCCAGCCGTTAGCAATTGGGAAGCGGGCTTCCAACAACCAATTGATGCAATGGTGTTAATCGCCAATAATTCTGAAGAAAATCTCGCCCTTGCTTTGAACGAGTTGACGGCTTCTTTGAATGTTGACGGGCAGCCAATTGCTGACATTTTATCGATTGAAAAAGGAAAAAGGCTTTTTTATGGCGACCATCCCATCGAGCCATTTGGCTATCGGGATGGCATCAATCAGCCGCAGCTTTGGCATGAAAATGGTCAATTGCATGTTCAAAATGCCCAAAAAGTTGTATTAGTGCCTGAAAATGAGGCAGCACATCAGTACGGCAGCTATTTCGTATTCCGAAAACTAGAGCAAGATGTAGTTGGTTTTAACCAGGCGATTGTAAACTTGGCTAATCAGTTGCAAATCTCACGCGAGCTGGCAGAAGCGCAAGTGATGGGGCGATTCAAAGATGGAACGCCTTTGGCGCTTTTCAATTCTGCTGGCAAAACGGGTAAAAATTTGAATGATACGGAACGGTTGCATTTAAAAAAATTCGACCTGTTTGATCCTGATTCTAATGACCCTTCCAATGAGGGCTATCAAGGTGATTATCAAGATGATCCGGCTGGATTGAAGTGTCCGTTGCACGCGCACATCCGCAAGGCGAATCCTCGAACAGACAAAGACATTAACCATATTCCTTATCCATCGGGTATAGGCGAACCCATCAAAACCCGCATTGTGCGCCGCGGCATTCCGTATGACCACCCTGGCAAAGGCGTGGGCTTGTACTTTATGTCTTATCAAAATGATGTTTATAATCAATTTGAAAGGATTCAGCGCGACTGGGCGAACAAATTGAGCTTTCCGATACAAGCCGTAGGACTCGATCCACTGGCGGGTCAAGCCAAGGATGACGCCGCCGCCGCGATGGGCGCGCAGCGTTGGAACAAAGGCTGGAACGTGCCTGACACGGAGGTCATTCCTTTTAACTTGAGCAAGGTGGTGCACTTCAAAGGAGGAGAATATTTTTACGCTCCTTCAATCCCTTTTTTGAGCCAATTGTAGAAAAATTAAAAAATATTTTATTTTTAAATAATGACATGCTATTTTTAACAGGGTATTTTAATGGCATGCCACTATGATGCGCT
>CAZFBN010000025.1:0-46195 GCA_964517145.1 uncultured Saprospiraceae bacterium | reverse complement strand
TGGAGCGCATTCCATTCTCTATTTTGGACTGCAAGGCACCCTCTCCAATTTGTATTCACGGTTTAGCGGTTGAATTGATGCCAGTTAACCCTGCGGCTGATGCAGATGGTGACGGTGATATTGATAAAGCAGCCATGGCAATTTGGGCTTCTGATTTCGTTGCAAGCCCAGTGACTGATTGTTCAGGACCAGTTAGCTATTCTATTAACCGCGTTGGTGAAACACCAGATATTACCAAGACGAGCCTGGTTGTTACCTGCGATGATCCTGCAACATTAGAAATTGAAATCTATGCATGGGACAGTGCAAACAATCCAACTGCTGTTCAACCAGATAGCACGGTAGGTGGTCGCAATTATGACAAGTGCGTTACTTACGTCCTCATTCAAGACAATATGTTCAACCTTTGCAATCAGGTAGGTTCTGGCTCGATTGCGGGTGTGATTAATACCGAAGATTCCGAACCGGTGGAGAATGTAAATGTGCAGTTGAGTGGTCAAGTATCGCAATTAAAACTGACGAATGTTCAAGGATCATACGCATTCAACAATTTGCAAACCAACTACGACTACACGGTTACGCCAACGTTGGATGTGAATCCGTTGAACGGGGTAAGTACATTTGATATCATCTTGATTACCAAGCATATCTTGGGGGTAGAAGCGTTGAATAGCCCTTATAAGCTGATCGCTGCGGATATTAATAATTCTAAAACCATTACAACACTTGATTTGATCCAATTGCGCAAATTGATCTTGAGTGTGGATATTGATTTTGCAAATAATACCAGCTGGCGATTTGTGGATGCGGACTTCACTTTTCCGAACCCTGCTAATCCCTGGGCAACGGAATTCCCAGAAGTACGCAACATCAATGACTTACCAGGTGCACTGACTAATGTAAACTTCGTAGCAATTAAACTTGGTGATGTGAACAGCAATGCTCGCACAACCAGCATCAATGGCAACGAGGTGCGTGATCTGCGCGGAACATTTGCTTTTGAAGTTGCGAACCAGCAGCTAAAGGCAGGCAATGAATACACCGTTGACTTTAAAGCTTCGGACATTGCCAATATCCAAGGCTATCAGGCTACGCTGACTTTCGATGCAAATAGTCTGGAGTTGGTGGACATCGTAGAAGGCACCGTAAAAGCGGAAAACTTTGGCTTGCGCTTCGTAGAAGAAGGATTGATTACCACTAGCTGGAACGGGGATGCAGCGAACGACGCGGTACTGTTCAGCTTGGTGTTCCGCAGCAAAGAAGATGCCGAGTTGAGCAGCCTGCTGGGTGTCAATAGCCGTCATACCGTAGCGGAAGCTTACAGCAAAAACGACGAACTCAAGGATGTAGCCATTCAGTTCTCCAATGGCGTGATAGCTGGTGCAAACTTTGAGTTGTTCCAGAACATTCCGAACCCATTCAAAAACAGAACAATGATTCGCTTCCAGTTGCCACAGGCAGCGGATGCCACCCTGACCATCAGCGATGTAACGGGTAAAGTCATCAAACTGGTGAGCGGTTCGTATGCAAAAGGCATGAATCAAATCGAGTTGAATGGTGCGGAACTGCCGACCGGTGTATTGACCTACACGCTGCAAAGCGGTGAATTTGTAGCAACGAAGAAAATGGTCGTGCTGGATTGATAGCAATTATCTCCTTATAAAAGTGAGCGGCTGGAAGCATATTGCTTTCAGCCGCTTTTTTATTTTAGGTTGATAGTCAATAGTCGATAGTTTGTTTGATAGTCGATAGTTTGATAGTCGAAGTTTTTAATATGTACGGCAATGAATTTGAGAACGTGTGTTGCGCAAGGGATAGCAGCGGTATGCCACTGCGTGATTGATTTGGCGGGTTGGGTGGCATAAGAGCGGATAGCCCGACCCTTGGCAGTCCTTCTATTTAGCTATTCTTTTTGAAAACGGATGTAATGGGATGCCAAGGGATGCGCCCTAATCATTCATAATTGTTTAATTAAGAAATAATAATGTTAATGGGTCATTTACAAGGGTATCATAAAGCCGAGGTTGAAGACTTTGCCTTCGGTGTAAATGGAGCTTGCCGCGCGACGGTCAAGGTCGGTCAAACCTAATAAATACTGCAATTCGAAGCGAATTTTACAATTATTTCGGATGATTTTTTCGATGCCAACGCCAACAATAACGCTTGCATTCCAGCGTGCGATTTGCCATTGTTTAAAATCCAGTTTCTCGCCTCCTAAAAAGCCGTCTTCGAGATAGGTGACGTTGAGCGCGGTGGCATAATCCACCTGCGGACCGGCGAAGGTGTAAAGGCTGAATGGGGACAGGGTAAACCGGTATTTGGCAAGCGCTGGAACACCGATATAACTGATGGTAGCGCGGCGATAATCGCGCTGATAACCCAAGCGCCACAGTAAAGCGGGCGTGTGTTGCTGGGTAAAAATAAACCCAGTTTGTATGCTAATGTTTTTAGAAAGCACGACTTCTAGCGGAATGGAGGCGCGCAAGCTCACCATGTTGTCCAAACCACCGCCACTGTTGATGCCTACGTGCACCTGCGCCGCGAGCGAAGACCCCAACCCCAGCCAAAGTAAGCACCCAAGTAGCCATTTCTGATTCATATACTATGCGTTTTAGGGATTATTATATAGCATTAAACGGCTATTTGTGCCGTTCATTGCTTTTTTAACACAATGACTTCATTGAATTTGCTATGAATTTGTTCATAAAAAGCTTTCAACGGTTGATAAACATCAGAGATAAATATTACATTTTTTAAAAGAAATCGAGAAGTTATGATAGTTTTATTATCCAATATTTTAGTAAAAAAAGTAAATCGCCCTGTTTCATAACCAGTAGTTAGCTGGAGGGTTAAATCTTTGGGCAAACTTTCCACGGCGTAATTGGGAGGTATCGTGACGGTTGCAACTAAATTATCGCTCAGGGGATAGTCCATTTCCAATATGATTTAATATTTTTAATTTTAGTTACGAATATTACAGAAATAAATCAAAAAAGCAATCAACGAATTAGCGTACAATTGCCTTTTTTAACAAAAATGCCACCGTCGAAGCAGCGAATTTCGGCATAGTAGCCATATACATCCGGCGGCAATTTTTCACCATGAAATGTGCCGTCCCAGCCTTGTACTGATGCGTTGGACTCAAATACCCGCTGTCCCCAACGATTATACACTGCTAAATAAAACTGCTCAATGGTATTGCCGCGCACTCGAAATACATCATTTACCCCATCTCCATTTGGCGAAAAAGCGCTGGGAATAAAAATATAGGGATCTTCGCAAGCCAAATTCACCACAACAATGGTACGCGATGCAACGGCTTCACAGCCGGATTCATTTCTAACTTTCAGCTTATAAGTCGTTGTATTTAAAGGACTTGTAACAGGATTAAATATATCTGAAAAATTCAATGTTTCAATCGGCTCCCAATCATATAAAAAATTATCGTCGAATATGGTGCTTAATTGTACCGTACCTCTGCCAAAAATCGTATCCTGTGAGGCGGTAATCGTAAGATCATCAATAGGTTCTGCAACCTTTACCAAAACGGATCGTTCAATCCGGCAAAATTCATCTACATCTGTTATTACAACCTGATATAATATAGTAGAGTCTGGTAATGCGATTGGATTGGGCAATAAGTTGTTATTTAATCCATTTAGTGGAAACCACTCATAATGATAATTTGGATCATAATCAGGATTGAGCGCTACGGAGTCCCCTTGACAAATAAACAGAGTATCTGGCAATTCTGCTTCCAGCAATGACACCTCAAACTCCTTTTCCAAGGAGGCTTTGCAGCCATTTTCAGCGGTTACACTCAACCTCAGGGCGTAAGGTCCGCTTTTTGATTGATGGAGAAAGTAGGATGTTGCAATTGACTGGAATCGCCCTCAGGAAGCAGCAACCAACGCCATTGCGTGGGCTTTGATAGTGCATCTGTTGTTTGATCTATTACATTGAATGTAATGGAATCATTGCAGGAAATATAATTAAATAGAAAATCCGGCTTTAAACTTAACGGAAGTAAATGAATAGCTTGTTCAAAAGTATCTGCGCAGATCGTATTTGGCTCTACAATGAGCCGGATATGATGTATGCCTGTATCCGGAAAAGTATAATGAGGGTTCAAATCAATCGATTCATCCTGATTATTAAATTGCCATAATAAATCGGTTGAATTTTCACTCTGATTGGTAAATTGTACATCCAGCTTGCCACATTCCAATGCAGGCACAAAAAACTGGGCAGTCGGTCGCCCACAAACGCCAACATTATATTGAAAATCGCGCCGCGTAGTCGAAATTAACGCGCCATTGCGATACTCCTCTACGCAAATGCCCACTACAAACTGCCCGATGGTGTTAGGCACCCCTGTCAAAAATCCGGTTTGCGCATCAATGCGCAGCGGTTCCTCTCCGGGCAAACCATTTAGCATATTATCAATCCCATAAGGCGGACTCACCCAATTCACTGGCAAGTAAGGAGGGGCGCTGGGTGGCTGAGGTCGAGGATTTTGTTGATTTGCGCCAAGCCAAGGCTCACAAAGCTTATACACAATGGAGTCACCGTCAATATCCACCGCCGACTGGTCAAAATCAATAGGTTCATTAACACAAATGTAAATCGGAGGCCACGTTTTAAATTTTGGATTACTATTACATGCTAATAATGCTTTTTCTGTAATGGTTACACCATATGTTGCGCCGGAAGCTAAAGGATTGATAATATTTAAAATAGTTTGATTGCGACAGCAACGTTGATAAGCCAGTTGATACCCACCCGCCCGTGGCAATAACTCAATGGTGTCGCGGTAAGTCGTGGTATGCACACATACATTGGGCGGCGCGACAAAGCATTGCCCGCTCAACACCGGACTCAGGGTATCATTATTAAGTAAACGTAATAAAATTTGACCTAAATATCGATTATTTACATCAAAAATCCCGATAGAAGCCGGGTCATCGAACCATGCATTAGGGTCACCATAATAACAATCACGAAAAATAGTTAATGTAATTTCATACTGATGATTTCCCAGACAGGTATAATTCATCTCGCCGCCCACAATGTGCGTGGCACGAGCCATAAAAGGAAGGAGTAAAAGGCAGCTTGATAAAAGTAGCAATAAGCGTTTCAATCAGGGATTATTTACTTAGTTTGTAATAATACTACAATATTCTTCCAAGGCATAGTTTTTAGCCGTAGCTAAAATGGCAGTCATGGTTTCGATTTTTCCAAAAATACAATTATTTTGCAGTAAAAACAACTGTTTTTACCCGCTTACTCTGTCGTCCGTCCGGCATTGACTCATATAATATCATATTTTTTGCTAATGAATTTTCAAAAACTTCCTGCATGTTGCGAATGCCACCAGCAGGCACCCCTACCCTATGTAATAAAGTTAATAACTCATCGCGAGAGAATTGTAAAAAAGCAGGTTGTAATAATTCTAATAATGCGCTTCGATTCTTTACACGCTCGACATTGTTAAAAAACAATTCGTTTGAATTGATATTCAATACTTTACAAAGATTTTCAAACTGGCGCTCCGTGCCAACAGCTAATACAATCGGTTTATGATCTTTGGTATATAAAATATCGCCATAAGGCGCAATGTTAGGATGTTGCGTGCCGATGCGCTGTGGAATATGCCCCGCCATTAGCCAATTCGTCGCCTGATTGGCTAATGACGCCACCGCTGCTTCAAATAATGATACAGTGACGTAACTTCCTAAGCCCGTTTTATACAGATGTAATAAACTTAATAAAATTCCTTCTTTTAATTGATGCGCCGCGAGTAAATCAATCAATGCAACAGGCATCCTTACTGGCTCGCGTCCAGGTTCGCCGGTCATATATAAAAAACCTGCTTCTGCTTGTAAAACAACATCAAAAGCCGGCGTATCATCAGCTTCCCCAAATCCAGTGATTTGACCAAAAATCAATTTTGGATTAATCGTTTTTAAAAAATCATAATCCATTCGCATTTTCTGAGCAGAATCGGGTCGGAAATTGCTAATAACCACGTCCGTGGCACGGATCATTTCATGCACAAACGACTGATCTTCTGCTGTTTGTAAATTCAAAAAATAAACTTGCTTGTGCCAATTGACGCTGCAATAGTATGCCGAGTAAGGGGTAGCCGGGTCTTCTTCGGGCACTTTCCAAGCGCGCGTGACATCCCCACCGGTGGTTTTATTTTCAATTTTGATGACTTCCGCACCCAATTCTGCAAAAAACAGACCCACAGAGGGCCCAGCCAACACACTTGCCAGCTCAATGACTTTTAAATCTTTAAAAAATTGATGTATTTGCATAAAATCGTTATTAAATCCGCGGGAAATTACGTTATTTTCAGAATACAGCAGTTAAAAATTAGCTTCCACTTCCGACAAATTAAATGCTTCACAATGAAGATATTCAGTGCTTTACAAATCAAAGAATTAGATACATATACAATTGCAAATGAGCCTATTGCATCGATTGAGCTGATGGAACGGGCAGCGCAAACGTTTGTAACCTGGTTTGTGCAAAAATTTCCTGAGGAAGATACGCCCATTTATGTTTTTTGCGGACCTGGCAATAATGGCGGCGATGGGCTGGCGGTGGCGCGGCTTTTACATCAACGTTTTTATCAAGTAACGGTATATGCTTGTCAGATTGGATCGGATGCGTCGCCCGATTTTCAAAAAAACTGGCAACGCTTGCCCCGGAATAGCGAAATGAAAATTTTTAGCATTTGGCAAGACGATTATTTACCAGAATTGCCTGATAATTCTATCATTATAGATGCAATTTTCGGATCAGGTTTGAACCGACCGATAGAAGAATATTGGGCAACTTTGGTTGCCTATCTGAACGAGCAAGCCATCACGCGCGTCGCCATTGACGTTCCATCGGGCTTATATGCGGATCGGCATACGGAGGGAATTTGTATAAAAGCACATTATACCTTTACTTTTGAAATGCCGAAACTAGCCTTCGTGTTCCCTGAAAATTATGATAAAGTAGGTGAATGGTTTTATAAAAGCATTCAATTGCACCCCGATTGCATTCACAAAACGCCGACAAATTATTACTATTTAGATCAAAACATGATGCGGTCTTTCATTCGAAAACGCCAGAAATATGATCACAAAGGCACGTATGGTCATGCTTTGTTAATAACGGGAAGCTATGGAAAAATTGGTGCGGCGATTCTTTCCGCGCGAGCGTGCCTGCGCAGTGGCGTGGGTTTGCTTTCGCTACATGCTCCAAAATGTGCCTATCCCATTTTACAAATCAGTGTACCAGAAGCAATGGTGAGCGTGGATCGACATGAATTTTATTTTTCTGAAGTACCAGATTTAGAGAAATATCAAGCTATTGGAATTGGATGTGGATTAGATACAAAGAAAACTTCGGCGGAGGCGCTGGAAATTTTGATGGAGGAAAGTAAGATGCCTTTGGTAATTGATGCAGACGGGTTAAATCTGATTGCAAAAAATAAAAACTTAATGGGTAAAATACCTAAAAACAGCATTTTAACGCCTCATCCTAAAGAATTTTCGCGTTTGTTTGGTGAAGCTTCCGATGATTTTGCCCGCAATAAATTGCAGCGATTAATGGCACAAGAACTGGACGTTTACATCGTTTTGAAAGGCGCTCATACTTGTATTGCTGCGCCAGATGGCAGCTGTTATTTCAATTCAACGGGCAATCCTGGCATGGCTACAGGCGGCACGGGCGATGTGTTGACCGGCATTATTACAGGTTTATTGGCACAGCAATATTCTTCTTTGGAAGCGGCGATTTTGGGCGTATATTTGCATGGACTAGCAGGCGACCTGGCTGCGGCGGAAATTGGTCAGGAAGCTTTAATTGCGGGCGATTTGATTGCTTATTTAGGGAAAGCTTTTGGTGAATTGGAGAAAAGGGGATGATGGAATGATGGAATGATGGAAAGTTGGAATATTGGAATTTACAAAAAATCGTTGGTAAGATTTAAAGTAATTGCTGTTGCAAAATGAAAAAAATAGTGGTACTAACCGGAGCGGGTATAAGCGCAGAAAGTGGCATTAGCACCTTTCGTGATGCAGGTGGTTTGTGGGAAAAACATGACATCATGGAAGTTGCTTCGATTGATGGATGGCATAGGAATCGATCGCTGGTACTGGAATTTTACAATCAGCGGCGGCGACAGTTGTTTTCGGTAGAACCCAATGCAGGGCATCGGGCTTTGGTAGCATTAGAGCAAAAATTTGAAGTTTCTATTGTTACCCAAAATGTGGACGATCTGCACGAGCGCGCGGGTAGCAGCAAGGTACTCCATCTGCACGGTGAATTGCGCAAAGCTAGAAGTACAGAAGATGATTTTTTAATATATGATTGGGATCAGGATATTCAAATGGGTGATTGCTGTGAGTTGGGAAGCCAGTTGCGACCGCACATTGTCTGGTTTGGAGAAATGGTGCCGATGATTTCCATAGCGGCTGCTGAAGTCATAGAAGCAGATATTTTGTTAATAATTGGTACTTCTTTACAAGTTTATCCGGCAGCGGGTTTGGTAGGATACACCCCAGAACACGCACGCATTTATTACATTGATCCAAATCCGGGCATTTCAGCGTCTGATGAAAATTTTAAAATTATTCCAGAAAAAGCGACCATTGGCGTGCCAAATTTGGTAAACGAATTGCTTACTGGAAATGATACATAGCGGAGATGCCAAAAAACCAGTACCAATCACCGGCATTTGGATTGGCTGATTGACTAATTCCATCTAAATAATCGGTAAATGGAAATCGGGGTCCCCCCTCTGCATTGATGGTCCAATCTCGATTTACATCATAACGCACCCCAAAACCAATCGGAATGATAAGGTGAATATTAGACTTATTATATTTTAGGTCTTGTTGAATCGGATTTTGGCTGCCAGGCACTCCCAATTCAGGAAAAATGGCTTGTGGTTTGGCAAGGCAAAACCCCATGCCACCTAAAAAAAACGGGGAAACTTTTAAACTGGATCGTCCTCCACGCAGTGCTCGAAGCCTGCCAAAGGGCTCCCACTCTACCATACCTGACAATTCTATCAAATTTGTTTTAAAACTAAAACCTCGACTTGCGCGTTCTGGCTCATTTTTGTCATCACCATCTATTGTTCCCAGTAATAAATTGGCTCGAAATTTTAAGGTGTAATAATAATCATAGCGTGCCGAAAAACCAATGGCTGGGTTTGATTCTTTTAAAAAGTTTTGGTAGGAAAGATCGCCTTGATATACTGAAAATCCAACAAACATACCTGCCTCCCAATCTTCATTTTGAGCATAAATCGAGTGCGAAAAAAGCAAGATAAAGGCGGCTATAGCAAGGTTTCTTTTGCGCAGCATATATTTGTTTGGGTTTTAAATGTTGATGAACAAAGCTACACAAATATTGCAAAAATACCCATACGAAAAAACCACCTTTTATTCTTTGTAATTCGGCTCCATATATTTTGGCACAAACATGCCTCTCCGAGCTGCCTGTAAAACCTGATGTGGCACTTGAATTTTTTTCCAAATCGACACCCAATTGGCTTCCATATTTTGCTCTTGAAAAATAGATTTTTCGTCCACCCTTCCATCGCCATTTGTATCCATCAAAGGGCAGCCGCCTTTCCAGGATTCTCCGGCAAGCAATGCACACCAGTCTTCACTATCTCGAATTCTATCGCCATCCGTATCCGGGCAGCCATCCGCATAAGCAACTCCGCATTGAGTCGGGCAATCATCCAAACCATCGCTGATACAATCCTCATCGGTATCGGGGCAACCCATCGTGCACTCAGGACCCCAGGCACCAGGGCAGCGGTCATCCTGGTCGGCAATTCCATCATTATCGGCATCAGGGCAACCGCCCAAGATTTTAACACCATGTTGATCCGGGCACAAATCATCAGAATCCTCCACACCATCGCCATCTGCATCCGGGCAGCCTTGCGCAGTGATATTCCCTGCAATTTTTGGGCAGCGATCTTCCTTATCAGGAATGCCATCGTCATCTTCATCCTTTGAAATAAAGCGCAGCGTCAAGGTTGCTCCAGCAAAAGCATACCAGTCTTTCACTTTTGGATTCGCCGCTTTGCTCACTCCATCAATGTAATCCGTATTTGTCCAGCGGATTCCTCCTTCTAAGCCAAGGAGAACTTTACGACTCACATCTATTTTGATACCAGCCCCCATTGGAATGCCCATGCTTTGATGAGGGTAAGAAATAGCCCGATCTTCGTGGACTTCGGGCGGGGCTTCGCCGTTTTTAAAATCTGCAAATTTGACGTTAGATTCAGACATTGCCCAGGCGCCCCCTGCAAATACATAAGGAGAAAGAATTTTTTTAAATTTTAAAGAATCGTCGTTATAACGTCTACCTCCAAAAGGCTCCCATTCCAGCAGCAATGCGGCTTCCATTAAATCGGATTCAAAACTAAACCGCCGTTTTTCATAAAAACCAGGCTCATCAAAATTGGCATCCGTACCGCTGAGTTTGCCATAAGTTGCGCCCACGCGCAGCGCTAGTTGTGGGAAAAAATAGTAACGACCCATCACTCCAAAAGCCACATTGGTTTCTTTAGGATATGGATAAATCGTAGGCACCAAATCACCTTGGTAATTTGCTCCACCAACAAAAAATGCGCCTTCCCACTTATACTGCGCTGAGAGCCCAATCGGCAGCAGTAGCAATAGTGTCCATAGGGTGTAGCTCCGTTTTTCCATGCACAAGCTTTTTATTGTTCATAGGTTATTGAGCCGTTAATCGGCTTTTTTAGATTGTAAAATACATATAACATCCTGTAAAACAGAATGAAGCTGACCTTTGGTACGGAGAGGGTTAAATGTACAGAAGTGGCTCGAAGATAAAATCTTTTATGTATAAAGCAAATACTCTACTGATGGAAACGCATGAGGAAAAGGTTTATTGTAATAGGAATACGGTAATAATGAGAAAAAAAACGTATAAATCGTTCATAAAAAAAATGTGTGCTAATTTCCTCTAAAAAAAATTGCCATTTCTACGCTTGAATTAAGAGATAAAATCCAACTTTGTGTGGTCAAAATTATGATTCCAAAATTATACCTCGTAAAACATATTGCAATATGCTTACCACTCAAAATCCAACTCAAACCCAATCCTGGAAAAGACTCGAATCGCACCACATTCAAATGCGCGAGCGCCACATGGAAAGCCTTTTTAATAACGATGAAAATCGTTTTGAAGATTTTTCGCTCCGTTTTGAAGATATCCTGGTGGATTATTCTAAAAATATTATAACCGAAGAAACGCTGCATTTACTGCGTGATCTGGCGGAAGAAATGCAATTGAAAGACGCAATTCAGCAATTGTTTTCGGGTGAAAAAATCAATCAGACGGAAAACCGCGCCGTGCTGCACGTTGCGCTGCGCAATCGCTCGAATCGCCCGATTCTGTTGGATGGCGAAGATGTAATGCCTGCGGTGAATGCGGTGCTGGATCAAATGAAGCATTTTTCTAATAAAATAATTTCCGGTGAATGGAAAGGTTATACCGGTAAACGCATTACGGATATTGTAAATATCGGCATTGGCGGCTCCGATTTAGGTCCTTTGATGGTGACAGAAGCGCTCAAGCCTTACTGGCAGCCGGGCATGCAGGTGCATTTTGTATCGAATGTGGATGGCACGCACATTGCGGAAACGCTGAAAAAAATATCCCCGGAAACGACTTTATTCCTGATAGCTTCTAAAACATTTACCACGCAGGAAACCATGACCAATGCGCATACCGCGCGCAACTGGTTTTTGGAGCATGCCAAAGATGAATCGCAGATCGCCAAGCATTTTGCAGCGCTTTCCACCAATGCAAAGGCGGTGCAGGCATTTGGCATTGCCCCGGAAAATATGTTTGAATTCTGGGATTGGGTAGGCGGTCGGTATTCTTTGACCTCGGCGATTGGCTTGTCGATTGCGTGTACCATTGGGTTTGACCATTTTATACAATTGCTGGAAGGTTTTCACGCGATGGATGAGCATTTCCGCACGGCAGATTTTGATAAAAATATTCCGATTATCTTGGCTTTAATAGGCATTTGGTATGTCAATTTTTTTGATGCAGAGACCGAAGCGATTTTGCCGTACGACCAATATTTGCATCGTTTTGCCGCGTATTTCCAGCAAGGAAATATGGAAAGCAACGGAAAATACGTCGGTAGAGATGGTAAACCTGTGAATTATCAAACCGGTCCGATCATTTGGGGCGAGCCGGGTACGAACGGACAGCATGCGTTTTATCAACTCATTCACCAAGGCACGCGCCTGATTCCCTGCGATTTTATTGCGCCGGCGATCAGTCATAATCCAATTGGCGAGCACCATCCGATTTTATTATCCAATTTTTTTGCGCAAACTGAAGCGTTGTTAATGGGTAAAACCGAGCAGGACGTGCGGGCGGAATTGGCAAAAGAAGGCAAATCAGAGGCTGAAATTGAAGCACTTACACCTTTTAAAATTTTTACAGGTAATAAACCAACCAACTCCATTTTGGTAAAAGAAATTACACCATACACCTTGGGTAATTTAATTGCATTATATGAACATAAAATCTTTACACAAGGTATCATATGGAATATTTTTAGTTTTGATCAGTGGGGCGTGGAGTTAGGAAAACAATTGGCAAAGCAAATTTTACCGGAATTACAAAATGAGGAAATGATTACGTCACATGATAGTTCTACGAATGGACTCATCAATGCTTATAAAAAAATGCGCAAATAAGATGTTGTAAATCAAATACTTAGCTTTAAATGTAAAAATAGTCAGCCAATGTAATAATCGGCTGGCTATTTTAATAATAAACGATCCGAAGCGAAAAGATGTTATTTTACATAACAATTTTATTCAACTAAATGATCCTCAATGGGTTTGCCTTTCCGAATTTCGTCTAGCAAAGCCTGACATTTGTCGCAATGACCAAGATGAGTAACGACCTGCCGGTAAGCTTCTGGATTATTATTTTTCAAACGTCCGCTCCAAAAGGCTCGAATGATGGATTCGTCCACACAACGGTAGGTGTTATAAATTTGTTTGCCAATGCGAAACAATCCATATGCCGTTATTAATATTAGAATTGTCAACATCTTTTAAATCAATACTTTTTTTCTCGCTTGCTCAAAACATTTAGTAAACTGAATAAAGTCATTAAAATCATTATACACATGCGGCGCCACACGGATCGAATTGCCTCGCAAGGAAACAAAGACCCGGTTTTCCGTAAAATTTTGACTCAATTTTTGAAAATCAAAGCAATTTTCTTTCAAGCGAACGCCATACAAATGCCCGCAGCGAAACGCCTCTGACTCCACCTGACAGCCCATTTCCTGCAATTCATTGAGCGGTTCGCGACTCAGGTTTTTAGTATAATTTTGAATATTTTCAACGCCCCAGCTCAAAATTTGTTCCAATGCCGCCCTGAACATCGGCAACAGCACAAAATTACTTTGCTCGCCCATCGAGTAGCGCCCTGCGCCAGGTTGATATTGAAATTGATAATTCACCAACCCGCGAAAATCCTCACTATTCAAACGATTGATCCAGTTTTCTTCAATTGGTTCACCATTGTCAAAATAAGCGCCATAATAAGCCGCGCCAATCGTGTAAGGACCAAACAACCATTTGTAACCCGCGCAAATCAAGGCATCTGGCTGTAATTCAGCGACATTGATAGGCAAAGCGCCGACTGATTGCGTACCGTCCAAAACGAGCAACGCGCCAACCTCATTCGTTCTTTTACGAATTGCCATCAAGTCAAACATTGTCCCATCCGCCCAATGCACGTTGCCAATAGCGACCATTTTTGTTTTTGTATCAATGGCATTCAAAATCGCTTCATTCCAAACATGAGCACGAACTTCACTTGATAAAGGTGCTGCAACTATACGGAGCTCAGCATCAGCCTTTTCTGTTAGACGTTGCCAAATATACACATTGCTTGGAAATTGATCCGCGACAATGATGATGTTTTCACCGGCTTTCAGATGCACATTATTTGCCACATTTGCCAATCCATAAGATACAGAAGGGATGATTGCAATACGCTCTGAATCAGGCGTTTGGATCAATGCTGCAAATAAAGTTTTTACCGTTTTGCTCTCTTCAAAAAAATCGGAGGGTTGAATGGTGAAAGGTAAATTTTTTCGAGACACAGCGGCATGACCAGCGCCTTCAACGCTGCGCAATTGTGGCGACATATATGCACAATTTAAATAGGTAACATCATCTGGCAAGTGAAAAAGGTGTTTTTGATGACTGAGCATGATGGCTTTTTTTGCAAATGTAATAAAATACAAAAAGCAAGCAATATTTTAATTACCTGCTTTCTGAAGCTTTGAAAAATTACTACAAATTTATTTAAAAAAATAAACGGCTGACAAACGCACGTTGTTGCCAAATGTTTTAAACTGATCGGCTTTCAGCATGTCAATCAGTCCGCGCTGATATTGCAACCTAACTCCCAGATTTTCAGTAGGATACACACCAAAACCCGCTGTCACAGCCACATCAAAACGACGAAAAGCATTTACATTCAACGATCCGTTATTCACCGATGAATCATAATTACTACCGGTATTAAGCTGTGCCGCTTTGTTGGAAAGGCTGTTGATAAAAGTAGTAACCTCAGCATTTCCATTGGTAAAGCCAGCCAGCGTTTGGTAAGCTTCTGCTCCTTTCAGATTGCGGGCGCCCAGCAAATAAGATGCTTGTAAACCACCTTCCAAACCCCAGGACTGGCGAGGCTTGAACGCTACCGTAAGCGGAAGACTCAATTGTTGGGCACTGACCTGCAAATCCGGTTGCGGATCAACCAAAACCGTTGCAGGTCCAAATCCGGCTGTGCGATCTGATTCTAAAACAGTTACATTTGAATCAAAATATCGTTGTGAAGCATTGAAATTCAAACCAGTACGCACATTAAATTTCTCACTTTGAGTCGGCACCTCTACAATAGCGCCACCGGCATAGCCATCCAAAGCCGATCCGGCAGAAGCATACGTTGCGAATTCCAATCCAACATTTAAACGTTGATTTTTTGTACTTTTTTCTTCCTTATCATCGCAAAAGCACGCTAATTCTGGCTTTTTTTCTAATGACACTTTTTCTTTTTCCAATAGAGCAATTTGTTGCGCATCTAAGATTTGCACTGGCGTAATTATCTCGTTTGCAGCAACTTGCGTTAAGGTAGTTGTTATAGCAGTATTTTCAGCGATGTTGTGCTTTGAAGGATTGTACATTTCTAATGGCTCACTTTGCATATCAATCACTTGTTGCAAAGACTTTACAACAGTTTGATTTTTAGAAGTTTGCGTAGAAGCAATATTAAAATTTTTCGCTGGAAATTTTGATGATGTATGAGCCGGTATTGTGGGAGGAAGATTTTCGTTGGTTGAATGAGTCGTTGCCAATTGCTCCATTTCTACCTCCGGACAATCTTCGTTGTAAACCAATTGCTCAATCGTTGTAGGGTATTGCGAATTATCCGCTACAACAGTTTGCGTATTTTGTTTGTGTAACCACCAGCCCGCGCCTATCGTGAGCAGCAGCAACACGGAAGCCGCAGCCGCCCAGCGCCAGGGAATCAGCACGATTCGCCGACGCTTCTGCTCGGTTGGCATTTCCTGGTCGAGGGTGACAAGCATCTGCTCCCAGGCGTGGTTTATAAATTTGTCATCAATCCTCTTATCCTGCATAATTTGTTGTATTGTAATAAGTCTGAATCAATTCTTTTAATTTTTTTCGGGCAACCGATAGATGCCATTTGGAGGTGCCTTCGCTGATGTTCATTTGTGCACCGATTTCGGCATGGCTATAGCCTTCGATGGCGTACAAATTGAATACTTCGCGCGTTGCATCCGGCAACATATCTACTAATTTAATAATGTCCTCAAAGTACAGGTTGTTGGTGGATGCCTCGCGCACCGGGGCATCGCGGTCTTCTACGTCCAAAAAGTAAACCGGCTGATTTTGATTGCGGAAATGATCGGACAAGCTGTGAAATACCAATCGGCGAATCCAGCCTTCCAGCGAACCCTTGAATGCGAACGTGTCAATTTTTTTAAAAACACGCAAAAATCCTGCATTGACGATCTCCATCGCCACATCTCGGTCATCGGTGTAGCGCAGGCACATCCGCATCATTGCCGGGAAGTATCGCCGGAACAACATCTCTTGGTAAAATCGGTTATTTTCAACACAACCTTTTACCAGCGCCTCTTCTGAATACTGCTCTGGTTTTGCCATTTTTTGAATTAGTCGGGTGTAAGTGTAATGAATAATTAATAATGAAAAATGAAAATAAATTATTTGTAAATTGTATTCATTATCAATTATTTATGCTTTAATTAAAAAACAATGCCTATTCTTACGCTGAATCTTTTGTATAACAGCCGCTGTTCTTGCGTTTCGCGGTTCCATTGGCTGATGTCTCGCGTCAGCGTTGCGCGCTGAAATTTATAGCCCAGGTCAAACAGAAAATTGGTGTCACTGCTGCTGCCCAACCGAAAACCCACTGCGGGATGCAACAACCAACCGCCTTTCGCTTTTATAATGTTTTGATCTTCATTTTTAAAAGCGAAGCCGTAGCCGACATTCAACGCGTAGTAGGGTGTCTTATGCTTCTTTAAGAAATAACCTCTTGCTTCTGCATAGACGGGCAATACGAGCGGACCGTTGGCGTTCGTTACAGAAAAATTTTCCAATCCTACTCCAATTCCCGCACCAAACATCCTATTTATTTGAAAACCAGCCACTTGCTGCAATCCCAAACCCAGTTGCATCTCCCCGCTGTGACCAATGCCATTGATCGTGCCGACATAAGTGATGCTGTACAAGCCGCGTTCGCGGAAGGCGTAGGTTTTCTCGCACCGCCCTTTTACGGGGCGCTCTTTGCTTGTAATTTTTTCTTCTTTTTTATTGTCCGGCAAATGGATCATCATCTGCCGAATATCTTTTGTTTTATAACTTTGAATAAAACCGCTGGCATTTTCCAGTTGAACCGACCCCGCACGATTCATGAATCTTACTCTGCCGGTCTTCCACGTCCCGTCGCGCAATTGCAAGGAATCTGTGAAGTAAACCGCCTGTGCAGTGCCTATTTGCAGGCAACATGCCATGATTAAAGTGGCAAAGATTAGCTTCATAACGGAATTATTAAGTTTTTTTAGACCATCATCCATTATCAATAGACCATTGGCAATCATTTACTTACCGGAATTCTACTTAATTCTTTCAGTTTTGACGCATCCGCAATATCAAATTGATACAAGCCATCTTTACCTACTACAATCGCCCGATTGACCCAGGGCAATGCAATGACATCATATGCCTGAAAATGCTTCAAATGCGATTGTAAATTTAATTTATTATAATCTTTGGCATCAAATACCTTCAAACCCTGGTCATCTTCGCACAAGTAAACCGTGCCATCCACCACCGACAAGCCATGCGGGCGGTGCATCGGGTGGGTTTTTAACAATTTCGGATTTCTTAAATCTTTAATATTAATAATGTCCAGTTGATTATTAAAATTCTGACATTCTGTACCATCATGTAATGTTACATAAGCCAAATCGCCTTCTACCACCACCGGGTCGCAAGCCTGAGCATGCTGGAAAACCGCTAACTGCGTGGGTTGCAGCGGATTGCTGGCATCATATATAAACATTCCATTTTGTGAACCAATGAATAAATTATTATTATACGGAAAAATAGTTTCAATATTCCAGCCGATGGCAGTAGCGCTTACCTGGTTGGGTTTTGAGGATTCTTTTACATCAAACACCCTCAAATTACTATTATCAACCGTATATAAATAATGATCCATCAAGGTGAAACGCGCCATCGAACCACCAATGCCATTCGGAACGGAAGCACCGCTTACTTTTCCGCCATTTTGACTGGCAAAACTACTCACCGCATCAAATTCAACAAAAACAGTGCCGCCGCGCCACCACCAGCCGCTCTGCCAATCGCAAGGCGCATCCTGCGTGACTTCTACCTCCCGGTAGCCGGTGAGATAGCCTCGCGTTTGATCAAAAGCAAGGGCTGGGAAGCAATTTTCAACTACATTCGCCACCTGAGGTTGAGCAGGATCGGAAATATCCAATACAATTAAATCAATAAAACGATCTGCATACAGGATGTTATTATAAACTGCCATGTCCACATTACCGGGTATATTAATAAAAGAAAGGTTGATAGGATTACGAGGGTCTTTGTTATTAATAATGTGAATACCTTCATTATATTCATTTACCAAAAGATAATCGCCATACACATAAATTTTGCCAGGATTTTTCAAGGCACGAGGCAATTCTGTCGTAACTTTCTGTCGGATTTGCGCTTCCGTCTGATAAATCGGTTCAAATTGTACAAAAGTGCGGGTCGCTTCGCAGTCATCCTGTAGGCAGCCGGTAAGGCTCAACGCCAACATACCAACTGTAAATAGCAAGGTAAAAAAGGGTACAGCTTTATGCATTTCCAAGGATTTTGAGTGAAATAAATCTAAATTTATATGGCTAGACAGGCGGTTGATCGAAAAAGGTTGGAGATTCGTATAAAAAGATGCTTTCATAAAATGTTTCGACCATACAGCCGTTAAAACTGCTATTTTTGCAAAAAAATTAAAATTCCAAACCGATGAAAAGAAAGCTTGCAACGCTGATTTTTTGCTTGTTTTTCAGCACTTTATGGGCACAACTCACGCTCAAAATTACCGCGCTTCCAGCGAATACGCCTGCCACGGATTCTATTTACATTGCCGGTAATTTTAATACCTGGAATCCTGGAAATGCAGATTTTATAGTAAAAAAACAAGCTGATGGCACGCGGCAGATTATAATAAATCCGCCTGTTGGGAATGTAGAATTCAAATTCACGCGGGGCAACTGGGCAACCGTGGAAGGCAATGTGCAAGGCGGTGAAATATCAAATCGGGTGATTAATTACACCGGACAGCCCCAAACACTAAATGTTTCCATCGTATCCTGGAAAGATTTAGCCGGTAATAATCCACAGGGTAGCACAGCGGCTGCCAATGTAATAATACTAGCTCAAAATTATACAATCCCACAGTTGAATCGCACGCGGCGCATCTCGATTTATTTACCTCCAAATTATGCAACAAGTAATAAAACTTATCCAGTATTATACATGCACGATGGACAAAATGTGTTTGACATCGCTACCAGCTTTTCCGGCGAATGGAAGGTGGACGAGTCTCTGAATCAATTGTTTACAAATGGCGATCAGGGCATCATTGTTGTTGCGATTGATAATGGTGGTTCAGAAAGACTAAATGAATACTCCCCCTGGGTCAATAGTCGCTACGGCGGCGGACAGGGCGATGAATATATAAAATTTATCGTAGAGACGCTCAAGCCCAATATTGACGCTACTTACCGCACTAAGTCGGATCGGGAGAACACAGGCATTATGGGTTCTTCCATGGGCGGTTTAATTTCATTATATGCTGCGATAGAATATCAAAACATATTTAGCAAAGCGGGTATTCTTTCACCTGCGTTTTGGTTTGCGCCGGAATCTTACACCCATGTGAGCGCCAAAGGCAAGCAAGCCGATATGAAAATTTATTTACTTGCAGGGCAATTGGAAGATAATGGTTCTGTTGTATCTGACATTACTGCCATGTATAATACCTTGCGCACTGCGGGCTTTAGCGATAAAGAAGTGATCCGCGTCACCCACCCCGATGGGCAGCACAGCGAATGGTATTGGGCGCGTGAATTTCCGACAGCATATCAATGGTTATTTAGTAATAGCACCACACGTGCAAAATCAACTAAATGGCGCTCTAGTATCACCGTTGCTCCAAACCCCGCAGATACAGTGCTTTGGGTGAAAAGCAGCACGGCATTTCCCACAAATTATTATGCCATTTATGATATGAGTGGTAATAATGTGCAAGTGGCACAACCCTTACAGCAAGGACAGATTAATGTGGCAGGATTAGCCCCAGGTACCTATGTTTTGATATTTTATAATGGAAATAAAATAATTGAAAGCAAAAAAGTAATCATAAAATAAAGGACGAAACACATAGACACAGTAGATTGCTTTGTCACTAAGTCTCCCTGCCTCCCTACTGTGCCTATGTGTTTAAACCATTAAAAATCCCCGCGCCCACCGCCAATTTTAAACTTCATACCGAAGCCAATCTGGAACAGAGAGTCGTTGAAGCCGGTATCCGCATTGCTCAAGCCGTAATAAGCGACGTCCACGCCAAATTTTGTTCGGCGTCCCGTCAAAAAACCTGCGTTGGCACCAAAATAATTGATCAACCCGGAGGACTCCCCAAACACCGTACCCCATTGCCCCACGTAGCGTGGCGCAATGTACAAATCCAGACTCTCCGTCGGGTGGTACGAGGCATACAAAGGAATTTGAAAATTGAACAAACCGCCGGTACCCGTCACAAATCCAAACATCCCCAGCCCCGCGCCTGCCGCTACTGCCACCGGCGACTCCTGATCGCCTACAAACTGGTACTTGACATCGGCATAAATGTTGAGATTCGTATTCGCACGAATGCCAAAATCCAATTTGTCCGTGATGCCATAGCGCCCGCCAATTTCAATATTCGGAAAGAAAATGCTAAAGTTTTCCGCGTCCACCGTATCCACATTCTCATCGCTCAGGTCCTCAAAATCAGGCGAACGCGTACCGTTGACAGAAAACATAATTTCGCCGGTTTCCGCGCCAACCGTGCGTCCTGTCTGAAAACCGCTGATAGAAGCGCAACTGCTCAGGAACAATAACAAGCTACCAAAAGACAGCCACTGTAATACTGTGTTTTTTCTCATTGGTTAAAATTTGTTTTGTATGAATTTTCTGATTTTCTCAATTAGACGTATTTCATGGGCAAAAAGTGCATGAGAATAACACTTCTTTAACTTACGCATAGACACGTTGTATCAACAAGTATTCAAATTGTCTCCATGCAGATACTAATTCATCTATTTTCATAAACTTCGTATCTTGGCACGACGTTGTTGTTAGGAACCTAATTTCATCATTTAAAACTAACCGAAACAATGAGACTGTTATTACCAATCGCACTCATCCTCACGATGAGCATTACTACCTTGAGCGCACAAAAATTTCCCGACATTGACAAAAGCCCGATGGATATGGCGTACTATCCATCTCGCGTAGCTTTCCGTGCTTTTGGCAAAACCGATGAAGAAAAAAATGCGAAGCCGATCATTCGCGTGGTGTATTCTCGTCCGATGAAAAATGGCAGAAATATTTTTGGTGAAACCATAAAATATGGCGAAGTATGGCGCGTGGGTGCCAATGAATCCACTGAAGTACAGTTTTATCAGGACGTTATGATTGGCGGTAAGAAAGTATCGGCGGGTCGTTACACCGTTTATGCTACACCACAGCAAGACAAGTGGGAAGTCGTGTTCAATTCTGACCTCGACGGCTGGGGGCACTATGCCTACAAAGCTGACAAAAATGTAGCCAGCATCACCGTGCCAACCAAAAAAATGGATACGCCGGTAGAAGCCATGGCGATCATGTTTGAAAAGTCTGATAAAGGTGCCAACATGCTCATCGGTTGGGATACAACCATGGTGAGCGTGCCAATTGAATTCCAGACAAAAGGAATGTAATTATGGATTTATAAGATAGATCAAATTTTAAAAATTTGGTCTATCTTTATAAAAAACTGCTGACAGCACTCCAAGTGCTGTCAGCAGTTTTTTATACCAGAGGAAGTGTAAGTATAAAATACCTTGTTAAAAATTATGATATCAAATTTGCATTTTATATTCATTTAGTCGCATCTTGCGAACATCTTGTAAAGAGGCTATCCGTTTGCGGGCATAAGTGCACCGCAAGCGGATTTTTATTTCAACTCAAATACTAATATTAATATGCCAGTACTAAAAATTTATGGAAAGGAAATAACTAGTGTTTTCCAATTATTAGGTGACAAAGAAAATGATATTACTTACAGTATTGGGTGGACCTTGTCACAATCTGAACAGTTTTTAAAAATGCTTTTAAATAAAGCTTTTAATAAGGAGTTTAAAAGCGTTGATAGTACGATTATTAGACTTCAAAGTTATCAAATGGAGGGAGGATATACAGATGTTGAAATAGAACAGCCTGGAGAATTTTATTTAATGATAGAAGCGAAAAAAGGTTGGAAATTTCCCTGTAAAAAACAACTCGAAGATTATGAAGCTCGAAAGGATTTTAGAGAAGTTATCGACGACCGAAAGAAGATAATTGTTCTTACAGAAGCTAATCAAGAATACACTAAAAAGTATTTTAAAATTAAAGATGTAAATGGAATTGAAGTAATTGTTCTGTCTTATAATGATGTTTTTGAATTCTTAGGAATAGTTTCAAATGGTGCTTCTCATAATGAAAAACGTACTATAAATCAATTAAAAAAATACTTAAAAAATACAATTAAAATGCGTGATGTAACTTCAAACCAAGTTTATGTAGTCTCTCTAGGAGCGGACATTCCAAACTTTTCAACAATATCGTGGCGGCAAATTGTTAATGAGAAAAGTATCTATTTTCATCCAGTTGGTGGAAATGGATGGCCAGTTGAGCCTCCAAATTATATAGCGTTCAGATATGATGGAAGACTTCAATCCATTCATTATATAAAAGATTATAAAGTTATCCAGAATCCTAAAGAGCTTGGTTTGGAATTTCAAGATAGGGATTGGGAACCTCACTATGTTTATGAATTGGGAGATGCTATAAAACCATCTAAAATAGTAAAAACCGGAACTGGTATTTTTCGGAATGGTCGAGTCTGGTGCGCCTTAGATTTGTTATTAACTTGTGATCAAATAGATGAAGCAAGAGATAAAACGAAAGAAAGGATGAATTCAGGTAATTTCTGATCGGTCTTTACGACCCTTGATTTTGTCCGGTGTTTTACACGCACCTGTTCAACCTGCGAAAAGGACGATCATTTTGCGCATAGCCATAATAAATTAACACAGAGGTACGATGATATCATGCAGCGACATGTGCGTATAACACAGGCATAAGTGTATATAATGCAGAGATACGTGCATATAATGCAAGCACATGTGCGTATAATTGATATCTGGATGTATATAATGCAGAGATTAGTGTGTAAAGTACAGGCGTAAGTGTATATAATACAGAGACGCGTGTGTATAATGCAAACGCATGTGTATATAACGCAAACGCATGCGCATTTAATACAGATAAATAATAATACAATGCAGAATCACGACGATATAATGCAACCCTATTTGTTAACATGTATAGGCATCCAATCAAGAAGCCTGCCTATGTTTGAAATAAGATTTGGCAAAAGCCGTTCTTTGAAGTTTTCAATTCTGATCTCGATGGTTGGGGGCACTATGCCTACAAAACAGATAAAAATGTAGCCAGCATCACCTTATCAATCAAAAAAATGGATACGCTGGTAGAAGCCCTGACAATCTTGTTTGAACAGTCTCCCATTTGATCCAAAGACTCCCGCCCACCGCTATGGCAATGATAATAAACAGCCCCAGCCACGCCTGAAAATACCAGCTGCCGTTGGTCGCCGTAGCAATGCCCGTCAAGAATAAATAAATGGCAATCAGCGCAAGCAACGCATCAATGCCCCAGCAAATCCCAAAAAGGGTATTCATAAAAGAGTTGTGAATTTGCAGAAGAAAATGTAATTTAGTGACAAACAATTATTTACCATAGGTCTATGTGACTATGTGGTTAAAAAAAATTAATGCAAAATCTCAATCCACGGATCTGAAATTTCATATCGACAAGTCGGAATTCCCAATCCAATGGGATCATCGTTTCTCCTTCTTGCTAAAAAATGATGCCGCCGCGTCCGTTTTGGTTGTAAATAACTTTTTTTGACATTTAGAACTGTTTTCGACATTCCAGCCTTCCATTTAGTCAGAATCAGAATTTTCAGAATTAAAGGATTCTCAGAATTATTCCAATCTTCCATCCTTCCACTATTCCATTATCCCATCCAACAACCGTCGGTGATAATTAATTTGCCCCAAATGATAATCCAGGTGCATGGCTAAATGAACGAGAAAAAATTCCGTAGTCATTTGATAACCAAATACATCTATTGGATAATTTTCTTCCAATTGTTCCGGGCTTACTTTGGCGAGCGATTGTTCGACTACTTGCATCGTGTCTTCCACCATTTTTATTAATTCTGCTTGTGGAATATTTTTACTCGAAAATTCTGCTTCCCGATTGCGTACGTAATCGGTGCCACCCAATATTGCACCAATAAAATGATTGATATTGCCGACGAGATGCAAGCACAAATTACCGGCAGAATTGGTGATGTGATGCTCAACTTTCCAAATATTTTGCTCCGCTTGATACGATGCAATCTCGTGTTTTAATTTTTCTAAATCCCGGCGGAAAAGGGTTTGAAGCGATTGGATAAGCATATTTCTTTTTGCAGGAAAGATAATAAAAAAATGCCTTGCTCTTGCAAACAAGGCACTCTAAAATATGTAATGCGACAAATCGTTAAAAAAAGAGCTGATATTGTAAAATCAAGTTATTTAGTCTGTCACCCTCTTCTATGATGTTGTTATTCAAGGTGTAAGTTGGGCGATTTTGAACATCAAGCGTCAACTTCGCTTTATGTCCATTTATAAAATAATTCAATCCAACATTATAAACATTGGTCGAAAGATTATTGAGTCGATCATATTTTGCAAAAATAGCGGATGCGTAAGGCATCATTTTGGCATTGCTTTTTAAAAATTGTTTTGGAAAAAGATAGCCGACCTGGGTGTAAATGACCTGTCCGGTACCAAACATTGGAAAGGCGTTGCCAAACGTTGGACCCTGCCCAGTTATCGCGTTGGCAGCTTTTGCATCCAAGCCGTTTGCAGGATTCATAATGCCATTGTAACGTAAATAATTTGTACCATAATTGGTATTAAAATAACCAACATAAGCTGAAATCGCCGATTCATTTATTTTATTTAGTGGCATGTCTAGATAACTCTCCAAGGCAAAGTGCATCATGTTTTGATAAATCGTATCATTCGCTGCGCCTTTTTTCCACAAGGCATCGGGTTGTGTAATAAAACCGGCTGCGATATTAAATATTTTCTTTTTACCAAGATAAGTGCCTGTCATATAAGGTGTTGTGTGCGGCTCCTGCTCAAAAAACTGATAAATAAAATAACCCTGCGTTTGTAAAGTGTGTCCTAACTGTGCAAAATTGGCATATTCAGCAATAGCAGGCAATGTAATACCCGCTGAAGAAATAGGAAAAGGATCGCTCAAAGCAACGCGATAGTCAAACTTTCCGACCTGCCCGCGGGCGTACACACTGAGCTTTCGACTGAATTCATCTATTTGATCCACAGTGGTTTGTGCAAAAACTGGAACATCTAATGTCATAATAGAACCAATACTCGGCTGCGAAAAACGAGACAAACCATTTACAATCGTTAATCCCGCACCTAATTTTAATTCATTTGCTTTGCTCAATTTATATTCACACACTGCATCATGAAAAAACGCAGCCAGTTTTCGGTTGGAATTTGTATTAAATTGCGCATTAAAATTATTCTGTCCAAATTGAAAATATAAAAAAACATGATCCGAAAGCTGTCCGAATAGTTGAATTCGGGTGCGGCGCAAACCTATATCAAAGCTATTGTCTTTCGCTACGCCTTCGATTAAAGTACCTGGATTACTCTGATTCAGACGCAGCCAGGTTTGATTCAAAAAAGTAGCTTGAAAATAATGAGTACCCTCACTGTTCAAATTATACTTTAAAGCGTCTTTAGGATACTCATTTTGTCCAAATGCGTTAAAAGTTATTACTATTATTATGACAAGGCATGTAAAGATTCGCATGTTTTATGATTTTTGGTGAGCGAAAGATAATAAAATTCAAGCCAATGGAGCATAAGAGTTGCCCCATTGGTTGAATAAAACAAAAAACTGGATTATTAGGATGATCTATACGCTACTTCGTGATAGCCTCCATCGTGCGGACCCCAGAAAACGCGTGCAAAAATGCGGTAAACAGCTAAGCCGCTTAAAATAAGATTCAGCGCTGTTAACACCGTCAATGTAATTTGATTTTCGTGGATGTGTCCGATGATGAGGTCTTCGCCGATAAATGTAGGCGTGATCGGGAAGCCCGCCAATCCTAAACATGCTAGTAAAAACACAAAACTCATGCGGGGGTGCTCGTACTCGTGTCCATGAAAACGATTCAAGCTGGTGGATTTTTGCTCCCGATTTATCCTTTGTAATATGATATAACCTACAATTGCAGAAACTAAAATACCGCTTAAAAATAAATAAATTTGTGTAAAATCGAACTGATCGTTAAAACCAATGGATAAAGCAGTAAATAACTGATTCAGGACCACTAAAAACCAGGCATTCTGCGCCTGCTTCCGTTCGGTAAAAGCTTTTAAAATGGTAAAGAAACCTAGGATTGCAATTAAAATAGGCAGGATACGTAACATTACATCGGGTACTTCATTTTTATTATACATAAAATATAAACCAATAGCATAAATTGGTAAAAAGATGGTGGCAAATCCAACCGGATTAATACTAGTGAATAAATTACCGATTTTTTTCAATGGCAGCCACAAAATATTATACATCAGTGTATCCAGATTCCATTCTTTAATGGATAAAATATAAATGGATAGTTTGATTTTACCCCAAAATGTGTTGCTAATATTATGTTGCGGTGGTATAAAATTAAAAAACTGATCGTGAATTAAATAACTCAACACCGACGGAGACACCAGTAATTGGTAGGTTCTTAAAAAAGCATTGCCCGCAAAATGAATTAATACCAGGGTATGTAATCCCAGTGTTATTTCAATAAACATAATGCCAATCTGCGCGATGGAAGAGTACGCAATTTGCGTTTTTACGGTGGATTGTACACGTGCAATCAAAGTTGCTACAATGCTGGTTGTCAGACCAAAAGCGCCGATGATTAAATGAAAAATAAAGCTATCCTCCCACAGCGGGTGCGTGCGCAGCAGCAAAAATACGCCGATGTGAACCGACAAAGAGCCATAAAAAACAGCGGTGGAGGTGGTTGGTCCTTCCATAGCGCGCGGCAACCAAAAAGAAAAAGGCAACTGCGCTGATTTGATTAATGCGACTAATAAAAAGATGCCAGGTATAACAATTTGAAAAATGGGCTGTCCAATAACTACTTTTTGATGTGCTTGTAAATCAGCGAGATGTAAAAAATTAATGCTTTCTCCAAAATAATGATGACAGAGCCAAACGGCTAGTAATAATGCAATATCCCCCAAACGATATAAAGAAACGACTTTCAGCGCATTTTTAACTGGCAAATAACGATCTCGATAAAATGCAATTAAAAAGAAAGAAGTAACGCCCAAAATTTCCCAGCCGATAAATAAAGTTTCAAAATTGCCGGAAAATAACACCAGATTCAAACCTGTATAGAAGAATAAAAGATTGGAAAAGAAGCGTTTATACCCTTTTTCGCGGTGTAAATAATATCGACTAAAAATTGTTACTAAAAATAATATAAACGCAGCAACTAAAATATAAACGGCTGTGTATCTGTCAAAATAAAAATCAATGGTAAAATGAGACTCTTTGGCTTCGTAAAGCGTGAGGCGCTCGGTAAATACATGCGGCATTCCTTGTGTCAGCCAGGCAATTGTAAATACCAGCGTCCCCATCAGGTGCAAACCAATGGTGCCCACAGAGATGGCGAAAATATTATTTTCCTGCTCGTTTTTAAAAAAAGCAAGTAATAAAAAGCCGACTAAAGGAAGGATTATAAAATAAGACAAAAATTGTTCCATTTTCTTTTATTTACAAATTATTCACTTAATTATGATTAATAATGTGAATTGGTAAATTTTCTTTTGTAGCATGTACAATATGGTTCGTCTGCATCTTCTTCGCGTTTTCGATCAGGTGGTGAATGTTTTGAGTTAATTCTACCTCGTCTTTTATTGGCATGTAATGCACAAAAGCGCCATTCACGAAGTAATAAAATTCATTTGTTTCAGGGTCTATGGCGGCGAGGTGAACCCATTTTTTCTCAAACCATGCGTACAAATTCAAATCGGACTGAATGGTTCTTAGTACCACATCAGGATGATGTTCAACAATAATCATCAGACGAATCGGGTCATGCACTTCAATCATTTGCAAAGGTAAGCCTGGTCGCAGGTCGCCATCGCTGCTATTGGCTACGCCGATCAAGCCCATCACATTATGCGGTAATTTAGTGCCGGCACCCATTTTTTGCTGATCCACTCGCGAGAAGTAATATTCCAAGTTGATACCGCCACACACCGGCGGCAGGGGTCTCATTACATTCAGTAATAATTTTCCCTCTGGATCCGTGAGATAATCATAAGAGTTCATAAAAGCGCGACGATCCAGGAATAAGCCCTGCGTCAGGCGGCGGTGCCCCACAAAACACAAGGCATTTGTACCGTGTCCTAATTCCGGGCGTGGCTCAAAGTAAGAAACCGAGCGACGGCGAATGGCTTTGCGCACCTTGTGCAGCTCTGCTTTGGTATCAATGGAAGCGAAACGACGAGAACGCTCTTTGGCATTAAGATCTAAGGCATGATCGAACGTTTTTTTATGCTGCTCATGCTTGCGCAAGTTCTCTGCTGACAAAATAGCTTCATCATAAAATGCCAACTCGTCACTCGCTGTGTCGTGCATGGCACCTATAAACTGCGTCGTCTCTGGAATGTGTAAGCCATTCGCATTCAATATGTTCCGCACTTTGGGATGATTCGCCATAAAGGCAAACACGCGCGCATTGGTGGCTCCTGGGCGACCGCTACACGCGCCGCAATCGTGCGCACCGTGGTGTGGATTATTGGCACTGCTCGATCCATGCGCAACGACATACACCAGCGGGGAAAAATTGTCCACCATACCAATTCCTCGCAGCAAGCCCTCTACACGTGTTGCCATTTCTTCAATGGTGAAGCCAATTTGCAAGCCATTTTCGCGATCATCCAGACTTTTATTCTCAATTGTCAGCTGACCTTCCAGATTCATATGCGCAAAAGCGTCGGAAATAGCAGGGCTCATTTTTGGTCGGAAAATGTCCAAAACCAAACGCACCGCTGCCCAAAGCCCCATGGATAAAGAGAGGAGGAAGCCTTCTAAAAAGGTATGCGATTTTTTGCTATGGAAAGGTTCGCTGTGCTTATGCTTCTCCTTGACGTCGTATTCTTTAATCAAATATTTAGGTGTAACCGGCGCGGGACAAAGTTTTTCATAAAATTTGCCGTTTTCTGGCTGGAAGAAAAATTCCACCCCAAAAAAGCCGGGGCAACCTAAAGTTTCGCACGCCGGATCAACCATTTCCAAATGTCGCCGAATGGAGTCTTCTCGTTCATCTATGCAAAAAATACCCTGAAAACTTTTCGATTTTTGCTCAAAAACAAGGTCTGCTTTGGTGGCGCGTAAATGTTTTACAGCCGATATAACTTCATCATAATAACTCCATTCAAAAGCTTCCTGCCACAGCGCCAACATTTCATTATGCGGATTCCAGGGAATAGGTGCAAACAAATCCAGTGGCGGCTCAGTGACCTGTGTGGTTAATGGTTGCCACTTTTTACCAAGATAATAATCCAGGTTATCAATTTCTAATAATAATTCCAAAATTATTACATCGCGCAGCTCTATTTTCTTTCGATATAATAAAGTATGCGGTTGCGTTTCAATGGTAGCAGCCATACCCGACCAGCCGCGGTGACTGAATTGCTGATCGAATAAATATTGCTCAAAATATGCTTCTTTGCCCACCACTATTTTTAATAAATTTGCAATGGTACATTGCTCCGCATCGAAAAGCAAAGCTTTGGCTCGCTTTGTTTTGAAAAAACTCGTAAAACTATTGCCTTCCAAAGCCCGAATGGCGTTGATTAACCCCTGATCTTCAAATGGAAAATGCCAAAGCGCGATGCCTTGATCCAGATAGCTGCATAAAATACGAAACAACAGCGGCTGTACCAGATTGTCGAGGTCAATTTGAAAAGCTGATTTCCAATGCTCCCGAAGCCTGCCAACACGTGGATTTTTTACACTGTCAAAATTTTCAGTGAGCATTTTTTGCTTCCAATCCGCAGCATCTTTGGTACCTTCATATCCGGCAATCACTCGATCCAGCACTTCCGTTCTGATGCGCCCGATTTCATATAACTTGCGGTATTCATTCATACTGAGCGTAACATGATACCCAAAAATTTTAGAAGCAGTAAAAATGGCTTCATAAAATTCTAAATCCTGAAAAGCATGCAGCGAATTATGATGTATAAAATCCTTCAGCGGTGTTTGCGAGGGCAAAAAATGCGCCAATTCATGCAACACGTGCGCCTCGTCAAAATGATGTGATTTCATTAAAATGATATTTAATTAAATTAATAGGGAATCGAGCATATTTAGCTTGTAATAAATTTTAAATAAAAATTTGATTATCAACCAAATAAGACAATTAACTACCGACTATCCAACTACCCAACTAAACAGAAGCATTCTTTTTTCGAGCCGCCAGGTGGTGATTGGAAGCAGGTTTGTGATTGTCCAGCCCAATAATATCAACCTTTCCGCCCGTTGCTTCGTAGTCATGCTGAAAATGGTGCAAGTTTTCCATGACCGAATGATCCACCAGTTTGGTGTTTTTTAAATCGATGGTGACGTGAAATGCTGGCGGAATTTCTTCCAGTTTTTGCTTGATACCCAGGAAGTTGCTGAAAACAGCAGCTTTGTCAATTTCCACCAGATAATTATCGCCCTCAAACGAAACCACCGTCGGCGCTTTGAACATCGAGGAAATCGGCGTGCCGCGTACCACGTGGAAAACCATTTTCAGAATAATTCCAGCCGCAATGCCCACCAGCAAATCTTCAAACAGGGTGAAGAAGATCGTGACAAGAAAAATGGCAAGCTGCTCTCTACCAATTCTAAACGTATTAACAAATTCTTTTGGATGAGTCAATTTTATACCCACTGTAATCAGCATGGCTGCCAGCGCGGTGTTGGGAATCAATTCAATCAGATGCGTTGCAAGCAGCACAAAAACCAGAATAAAAAAGCCGTGGAAGAAATTAGCCCAGCGAGTTTTCCCGCCGTTATTGACATTTGCCGAGCTACGCGCTACTTCAGAAATCATGGGCAGACCGCCCACCAGCGCCGCCAGCGTATTGCCCACACCGATGGCAATCAGGTCTTTATTCGTATTGGATTTGCGTTTGTAAGGATCGAGCAGGTCAATGGCTTTTACGGTCAGCAAACTTTCCAGCGTACCCACCAGTGTAAACATAATGACATACTTGATGAATAGACCACTTTGCGCAATGCCCGAAAAATCTACATTCCACTTGATGTTTTCCATTAAATTGCCAATGTGTACCAACGCGTAAGCTGGTTCGGTATGTTGAAAATCCATGATAAGTTCTGCAGGAATAGCCATGAGCAACACCACCAGCGGTGCCGGAATTTTTTTTGATAAACTTATTTTTAATATAGGGCCAGCCCATCATAATCGCCAAACTCACCACGCCAATTGCCGTTGCTTTCGGATCCAGATGCGCAATAAAATTCGGGATGCTGCCCAACAATTCAAATGGACCTTTCCCTTTGGTCATCTCCGGATTTATATCTAATAAAACTGGAATTTGTTTGGCAATGATTATCAAGCCAATCGCTGCCAACATGCCGTGAATCGCCGATAATGGAAAAAAATCTGCGAACTTACCCATTTTAAGTAAGCCCAATAAAATTTGCATTAAACCTGCCACCACCATCGCACCCAGCGCCAGATGCCAGCCCGTTTCCCCGCCGCCAAATTCAGCGACTGCCCCTGCCACAATAACAATCAAACCGGCAGCCGGACCCTTGATCGTCAATTTGGAACCTGCTAAAAAACTGACCACAATACCCCCGATAATTGCCGTGACCAAGCCCATGACCGGCGGAAAATCACTCGCTTTGGCAATACCCAGACTCAATGGCAGCGCCAGCAAAAACACAATAAAACCCGAAGTAGCATCGGTGCTGAAATTTTGTTTCAATCCTTCCAGCCCATCTTTAGGTAAAGAAGATTTATGAATCGTTGACATATAATTTTTGCTTTATTTTAAAAAATAAATAAGTTATTTACCAAGTTTGAAATAAGAATGCCTAAACATGAAAGTTCTAACAGTTGTAAATCAACTGTTATTTAGTTTTCATTGCGCCAACATCCATTCAGGAAACTGGTATCAGGTACGACAGGAAAATATTGGCAACGACAGTCTTACCATTTATTGAAAATGGAATCAATAAATAGCAATTTTCATTACCAGGTAATCAGAAAAGAAAAGCCTTAGGACAGTGAAAAAGGATGTACAATTTAGGAAGATAAAGCGTTTGGAAAAGATACGTGTAATAAGTATGAAACGAAAAAGAATAAGTACAAGCAGCAATGTAAAAATAAGGTTGAGCCAGTAAATGTGAACAGAGATTTTGTAAAAGTTTTTTTAATTCCGATTCTTCCTGACCGTTGCCTCCGGCGCCCGCATGCCGTATTTTTTGATCTTCGAAGGTGGGATGGTGGGCACAATTTTCTTCCGATTCTCTCAACTCTCTCGACTCTTTGATGCACGATAGAAGCGCGTCATCAGTAGTCGCCATCATTTCGCCCCCGAAGCCGGTGAGTGAAATAAGGAAAGTAAAAAATAATATGTGCCGAATTTGTCTCACAAATATCAATTGGTGCTGCGAACAAGGGGCAAAGGTAATAGGTTGGATTGAAATGTGCAATACACTTTATCAATTAATTTGTAGGGAAAAAGGACACTGGATATCACAATACGATAGAAATTTGAGTTTTTAATTTTAAAAAATTTTTATCTATATTTCAAGCACAATTAAATATTTTCTATTGATTTTTACTTTGAGAGAAAATTAAATGTTATTAATGAAGGAGTCACATGAAAAAGTAGTTCGATAGGTGTCATTTTATTGCCAAAATAATGACGGAAGAGGAGAGGGTTAAAAAAAACTGAACCTTGTATCTTGTCTCAAATGAAATGAGTATTTGGGCTGGGCGACGCTGCTGGCAGGCATTCCTATACTTTTAATGATATTATCTATTCCGATTTATTACACGATGCGACGGGAAAGTGGTAATGAGGATGCTTATTTTTAAAATATTATTTACTTAGGGAAAAAGATACCAAATATTTATTTAACCATAACGTACACAAGGGCTTCACAAGGTGCGCAAGGGTTTCATTTTGTGGGCTTTGTGCAAAAACCTGGTGAGCTTTGTGGTTTAGTAGGCACCTCAAATTTATCCCCTTTTTCCTACAAATTCAACATCCCGCAAAACAAGCACCATTTCTCAAAAAGAAATAAAAAGTGTGCATTTCTGTACACGAAAAAATCTCATTTGGCTTTTCTTTCTCCTAAATTGCCATATATTTGGGTGTACGAAATACACTAACTAAACGAAGCGACCACAATGGCGAATCTGAATATTGAAGCTGCCAAAAAGAATAAATTTGATGCCATCGTCATCGGCTCGGGTATGGCGGGCGGCTGGGCAGCGAAGGAATTGTGCGAAAAAGGCTTGAAAACATTGGTGTTGGAGCGCGGTAAATATGTGCGCCACGTGAGCGATTATCCGACCGCCAATAAGCATCCCTGGGAATTTGAGCATCATGGGCAGATGCCTTTGCAGGAAAGACTGGATAATCCGGTGCTGGCGCGTTGTTACGCGTTCAATGAGGGCACGCAGCATTTTATGGTGCGCGACAAGGAGCATCCTTACATTCAGGATAAGCCGTTTGACTGGATTCGCGGGTATCAGACGGGCGGCAAGTCGCTGCTGTGGGCGCGGCAGGTGCAGCGCTGGAGCGAGTTTGATTTTGAAGGTCCGGCACGCGATGGTTTTGCGGTAGATTGGCCCATTCGGTATAAAGATATTGCGCCGTGGTATGATTATGTGGAAACGTTTGTGGGGGTGAGCGGCAATAAAGATGGGATTCCGCAATTGCCCGATGGTGTTTTTCAGCCTCCGATGAATTGGAATGCCGTGGAGGAGCATTTTCAAAAAAGTGTAGCACAACAATATTCTGATCGTCAGGTGATTATGGGTCGGGCGGCACATATCACGCAGCCGACGCCGGAGCAACTGGCGCTCGGTCGGGGCAAGTGCATGCATCGGGACTTGTGCTATCGGGGCTGTCCGTTTGGGGCGTATTTTAGTTCCAATTCTGCGACAATTCCGGCAGCAGCCAAAACAAAAAAGATGACGCTTCGCGCAGATGCGGTGGTTGAATCGATTATATATGATGAAAAAAAGCAACGGGCAACGGGCGTGCGCGTGATTGATAAAAATACCAAGGAAGTTACCGAATATTATGCAAAAGTGATATTTGTAACGGCGGCTTGTTTGAATACGAATCTCGTTCTGCTCAATTCCAAATCGAATCGCTTCCCCAATGGCTTGGGCAATGACAATGGTTTGCTGGGTAAATACGTGGCGTTCCACAATTACCGGGCGCGGGCAAATGCAGAAGTGGAAGGATTTTTGGATAAATATTATGTTGGCAAGCGTCCGAACAGTCCTTATATTCCGCGTTTTCGTAATGTGATGAAGCAGGAAACCGATTTTCTACGTGGTTATGCGATGGGTTTTGGTGCCAATCGGCAATCGTGGTGGCGTGGCGGCGAAGGTTTTGGCGCGGAGTTGAAAGAAGCGCTGACCGAGCCGGGCATTTGGACGGTGGGTTCGCACATGATGGGCGAGACCATTCCAAAAGAAAATAATCAAGTGTATCTCGATGAAAATCAGAAAGATGAGTGGGGAATGCCGATGTTACACGTTGATATTGCCTATGATGACAATGATGAAAAAATGGTGCAGGACTACCTCACGCAGGTCTCGGAAATGTTTGAAAAAGCCGGTTTTAAAAACATTCGCACCAGCGATTCCAAGCAGGCACCGGGTCTGGACATTCACGAAATGGGCGGCGTGCGCATGGGGCGCGATCCAAAAACGTCATTACTTAATGAATGGAATCAATTACATGCTTGTAAAAATGTATTTGTAACTGACGGTGCAGCAATGACTTCTGTAAGTACACAAAATCCGTCATTGACGTTTATGGCAATCACGGCGCGGGCGGCGGATTATGCGGTTGAAGCATTGAAAAAACGAAATTTGTAATGGAATAATGGAATGGCAGCGCTGTATTCCAAATTTCCAAAATTCCATTATTCCAAGTTAAAGGTAAAATGATTAAAATTACAAGCGGAACATAAAAACCTGAAACTCAATGTCACAACCCAGAAAAATCGCCATGTTGGGCACCGGCTTGATTGGCTGGTTTTACACCAAAGCATTGCACGAGCATCGTCGCCCGGATCGGGTGCAGTTGGTGTATTCGAGAAGTGAAGAACGCGGTAAAGCATTTGCATCAGATTGGAATATTCCAAAATATGTAACCGATTTAGAAGCAGCGATTAGCAATCCTGAGATTGACACCGTAATTGTCGGTTTACCGAATGATTTGCACCACGAAACCATCCGCTTGTGTTGCAAACATAAAAAAGCCGTACTGTGCACGAAACCCCTCGCGCGCACGGGCGCCGAGGCAAAGGAAATGCTGGACATGGTGGAGCAGGCGGGCATTTTTCATGGTTATTTGGAGGACTTGGCTTACACGCCGAAGACCCTGCAAGCCTTGAAATCCGTGCAGCAGGGCGTGATTGGTCGCATCACCTGGGTGCGCTCGCGCGAGACGCATCCTGGTCCGCATTCGCCTTGGTTTTGGGATTTGGAAAAAGCCGGCGGCGGTGCCATTGTGGATTTGGGTTGCCATTGCATTGAAATTGCGCGGAATTATATTGGCAAAGATATTAAACCGGTGGAGGTAATGTGCTGGGCAGCCACGCAGGTGAAACCCATTGAAGCAGAGGACAATGCGATTGGTTTGGTCAAATATGCCGACGGCGCGATTGCACAATTTGAAGTGAGCTGGAGTTTCCGGGGTGGCATGGATTTGCGGGATGAAGTGTCGGGTACAGATGGCATTATAAGAGCGGATCATTTCTTGCGCACTGGTTTTGAGATGTTTACAGCAGCAAAAGAAAGTAGTTATGTGGCGGAAAAAGCGGAGACTGCGTCGGGTTGGTTGTTTCCGGTAGGTGATGAGGTAAATTCGCTGGGCTACACGCATATGTTTACCGATATGTTTGACGCACTGGATTCCAATACAAAACCCATGGAAACTTTTTATGATGGGTATGTGGTAAATGCCATTATGGATGCTTGTTACAAATCTGCCAAATCCAAACAGTGGGAACCGGTACAACTGGACGACTGGCGCGGCAGAACGGACGTGACTGAATTTTCGCCGTTTGTAGAATATGATGAAAACCATTGGCATATCAAGGACGAACTGATGCCCGACGGACGCAAGAAAGTGATTAAGAAAAATAAGGTTTCGGGAGAGATTTTGCAGGAAATTGTTTAAAAGTAGGCAGTTGGCAATAGCAGTCGGCAGTTTCTGACTGCTCGCATCTGACTTCTGTCTTCCAAAATAAAAAGTATGCTACGAAGAGAAGCAATCAAAAAAGCAGCGATTCTGCTGGGTGGCACCATTGCGCTGCCGGATATTTTGAAGGCTTGGGAAAATCCGACCATTCTCAATCCGAATTTTTACATCACGCCTGCGCAGGAAGCCATTTTGGCAGAAGTGGCGGAAACGATTATTCCGACGACCGATACACCGGGCGCGAAAGCAGCAGGTGTTGGGGCTTTCATTGTTAAAATGTTGGCGGATGGATATCCCATGCAATTTTCTAATTATATGATGCAATCCTTCACAACATTAGATAATGAGTGTAAAACGAGATTTGGTGCGGGTTTTGTTGAAACAACGCCGGAGAATCGGATTGCCCTGTTGAAAACATATGAACAAAAAGTCAAAGATGAAAGTCAGGCGTTTCAAGCTTTGGTACGATCCTGGAATTTGCCAAAAGGCGTAGGCGTAGCTCCTTTTTTTTCGACCATGAAAAGCCTGACGCTTACCGGATATTTTACTTCCGAAATTGGCTGCACCCAAGCGCTGCGTTATAGCCAGATTCCCGGTCGGTATGAATCGGTGGATTATAAAAAAGGGGATAAACTTTGGGTGGGATAAGCTCTGAGTTCATCCGCTTCGAGCAGAAAATGTAATAAAAACGCAAACTTTTCCAAAAAAGTTAAACAGCCATTAATCCTAAAGGCATAGGCGGTTCGATGGAAAAACGGCCAAGATATTGATATTTGCCATCGGCTTACCTGCAAACACGTGTGGCTTTGCTTGAAATGGATACAGAGATCGCAAGTTGCAGTAGGATAAAAATTCCATCCCGGTTGATATTGAACAGCAGGAAAACGCGTTTTTCAATTCCAAATCAAAATTCTTTCCCTACCTTAGCCCAACTAACTATACCAAAAACAACACAACATGCCGGAAACAAAAGACACTGTGAATGTTAACTCGAACGGCAAAGCGCAACGCACCTACGACGCCATCGTCATCGGCAGCGGCATCAGCGGGGGCTGGGCGGCTAAGGAATTGTGCGAAAAAGGCTTGAAAACGTTGGTTTTGGAGCGCGGTCGCAATGTAGAACATATTAAAGATTATCCGACTTATAATATGCGCCCCTGGGATTTTCCGCATCGGGGTGCGATGACCAAAGCACAATTGCAGAAAAATCCGTTGATCTCAAAAGCGGCGGGCTACGGCGACGATACCGATCATTTTTTTATTCAGGATGCCGACCATCCTTACGTACAGGAAAAACCTTTTGATTGGATACGTGGGTATCAAGTTGGCGGAAAATCATTAACCTGGGGACGTGCCTGCCAGCGTTGGAGCGAGTTTGAATTCTCGGCGCCGCAGCGTTTTGGTTATGCCATTGATTGGCCCATTCGCTATCCCGACGTAGCGCCCTGGTATAGTCATGTAGAGAAATTTATCGGCGTTTGTGGGGTCAAGGAGGGCATTGAGTCCATGCCAGACGGCGAATTTTTGCCAGGATATGAATTGAACTGCGTGGAGCAGCACCTCAAAAAAACATTATATGATAAGTTTGGCAGATATTATGTGTCCGGTCGATGGGCACAAATCACTGAACCTCAGGAAATTCATAAACAGCAAGGAAGAGGACAGTGCCAAAACCGCAATCTTTGTATGCGGGGCTGTCCGTATGGCGGGTATTTTAGTTCGGTAACATCGACATTGCCTTGGGCGAAAAAGACCGGAAATCTGACGGTGCAGCCGGATTCTGTGGTGCATTCCATTATATATGATGAAACAAAAAATAAAGCGATGGGCGTTCGTGTAATCAATGCTAAAACAAATGAAGCTACCGAATATTTCGCAAATATTATATTTGTAAATGCCTCTGCACTGAATAGTAATTTGATTTTATTAAATTCCACTTCCAATCGTTTTCCCAATGGTTTGGGCAATGACAGCGGTGTATTGGGTAAATATGTTTGCTTTCATAATTATAGAGCCAGCATGGGCGGCGATTTTGAAGGTTATAAAGATAAATATTATCGTGTAACAAAACCGGTGGAATGTATCATAGCGAATTACCGCAATTTACATAAACAGGATACGGATTTTATCGGCGGTTATACTATTTTCTCCGGCGCTTATCGCGAAAAACTGAGTGCGAAAGGCATAGAATCCATGCTGGGCTCGGACTTCAAAGATCAAATCAGCAAACCCGGCACCTGGGGAGCGTACATGTACATGCAAGGCGAAACCATTCCTAAAGAAACAAATCATGTAAGATTGAGTACCGATCAAAAAGATCAATGGGGCATTCCATTATTAGTTACTTCTGTGGGTTATGATGAGAATGATGAAAAAATGATTAAAGATTTTCTGGAGCAAGGACAAGCCATGCTGGAAGCCGCAGGAGCCGTGAATATTCGAACCAACGACAGTCACCAAGCGCCAGGGCTAGACATTCATGAAATGGGCGGCGCACGCATGGGGCGTGATCCGAAGACCTCGATTTTAAATTATTATAATCAAATTCACGCATGTAAAAATGTGTTTGTAACGGACGGGGCTTGCATGACCAGCACTGGCAATCAAAGTCCTTCGATATTATACATGGCGCTCACGGCGCGGGCTGCGAATCATGCCGTCGAGGAATTGAAAAAAGGAAATTTATAACACCTGTGCATTATTACTGGTGAATGCATTCTTAAAGTCTTGCATCATGAATAGAAGAGCATTATTAAAACAGATAAGCATTATAAGCGGGGCAGCAGTGGTAGGTGCTGATTTTTTCTTGAGCGCTTGCCAAAGAGCGGATGATAATGAAGTGATTGGTTTATTTACTAAAAATGATATTACTTTTTTTGATGAAATAGCGGAAACCATTATACCTCGCACGAACACACCTGGTGCGAAAGACGCGCAAGTTGGCAATTTTATTGCCGATTTTGTATCCAATTGTTATGATGCAAAAGATCAAAATATTATAAAAAATGGTTTAACGACGATTGACCAGACCAGTCAAACGCAATATAAAAAAGCATTTGTAAAAATAACACCCGAACAACGCTACGAATTATTACAAAAAGCTGCTTTGGAAGCAAAGATCTATAATGATAATCCACAAAAAGAATCCGATGCGCCGCCGCATTATTACACCTTATTTCAACAACTGACGCTGATGGGATTTTTTACTTCTGAGCCAGGTTTTACACAAGTGCTTCGTTATGAGATCGTTCCAGGTAAATATGAGGCATGTATTGATTATAAAGGCGAAACAGCTTGGGCGAATTGGTAAGAAATTTTATTGACTTACAAAAAATGCAAAGCTTCGAAAAGGATTGTTGCATGTCAATACCCCAATCCTCCAGGTGATGCAAGTCCACCACTTCCGCATAAAAGTCATTTTTTGATTTAAACTGGAATTTTTTGATGCGGTTGGGTTTGCATGAAAAAACTAGAAACGTTATTGATGAATCATTTGGGTCGCCATACAGGAGTTTCGTTTCTTTTTGGCTCCGTTGTCAGGCGTATTTTAGTTTTTGTTTTCAAGTTTATCATCCAAACATCATATTGCTTTGAAGTGCCACTCGAATAAGCAATCCATTTACCGTCGGGTGACCAGTCTGGTGAATAATCTTCTAAAATATCATTTGTCAAGTTGGTAACATGAGTGCCATCTGCATTCATTATATAGATTTCATAATTTTTATCTTCCGTCGAACCATAAAATGCTATTTGTTTACCGTCGGGTGAAAATTTTGCCCCCGAATCATATCCTTTTTTAAATGTAAGGCGTTTTTCGTTTTTCCCGTCTTTATCCATTATAAAAATTTCACCATTAGTTACTTTGGCAGTATCAATGATTTCAACGAGTTGCCTTGTAAAAAGTATCTTACGACCATCTTTAGACCAGGTTGGAACTTCTTCAAATAAATCATTATTAGTTAGTCTCATTACATTTGAGCCATCACTATTCATTACATAAATCTCTCTATTTTCATTATCTCTGGCAGAAGTAAATAAAATTTGTTTCCCATCGGGCGACCAGCAAGGTAAATAATCATGTGAAGCATGATTTGAAATATTGATCTGATTTTGCCCATCGGCATCCATTCGATAAATTTCATTATTGCCATCCCGGTTAGAGTAAAATAAAAGATACTTTCCATCGGGCGACCAAGATGACCAAAAGTCTAAGGCTTTGTGATTCGTCAGATTTGTAACGTTTTTCCCATCTGCGGTCATTGAATAAACTTCAAAGTTGCCATCTCTTGTGGTCAAAAAAGATAGCGTCCCGGCCGGTGTATGATCGACTGCTTTAGAAGCAGTTTTACAAGCTTGATTGAAAACCAGTAATAGTAAAATTAATACAGAAATAAAATGTTTAACCATAAGGATATTTTTAATCTATAGACTTGATAAAATAAAAAATTAAAACATCAAATTTTTGCTACAAAAGCACCCCCGAAGTGATTTCTTTAGAAGAAAGCCACAAAATTAAATAAAGGCTTTGTGAGACTTTATGTTTTAGTGTCTTTGCTAGCGTCTTCGCATCACTAGGCTATCTGCTGGATATTGTGCTTTCAGCGAATCCATTTGTGTTTGTGCCCAATTCATTAGCGTTTCGCGCTGTTCGTCCGATAATTTTGCGCCCGAATGCAAGCCCAGCCAGGTGTAAGAAGGCAGGGGCATTTCCTTTTCCTTCACCATTTCAATGGTTTCTTCAAACTTATGATTTTGCACAGCGATAGGGCGATTCGTAAATTCTGATAAATTCAAGTGTCGCTTGCCGTCCACCACATGCTTGTTGAGCCACCAGCCAATGGGCTGAACTTCGGCGTACCAGGGGTACTTTGTTAAATTGGTATGACAATCATTACACGCCACATCCAAGATGTTTGCTACTTCCGTAGGCACCGGATATTTAGTAGCTACATCATAAGTTTTCACATTGGATGTATTTTTTGCTGGTCTTACAAATTGCATACCGACGAACGCAATAAGTAATAAGATTAAAATAACATTTCTTCTTTTCATCATATTGTATTTAACGGGTTTAATGATTTGATTGCTGTATCAAAATTGCAAATACAAAATTTAAAATGCAATTATATTAGAAGTTCCCTTCGTTTTTCAGGAAGATTTGTTCAATTTTATCTTCGTTATCCATCAATTTCCCCATCGCCTTAGCCCCCTATCATATATTCCACCAATACGTCAACTTCACCACCAGCGCCCGGTTCTTTACATTAAAAGGCTCCGGTAAATAATTATCGGTATAAACAATAAATAAATCGGACGCCGGTGCATATCGCCATTGCAGACGGGTATTCAAATTGATATTATTCAGCTGATTATTATATTGTAAAAAGCCGGTGAGGTATAATTTATTCGTCATCGTAATATCTAATCGAGGACCAATCAGCCAGAAAGTGTTACTATTCCAAGGCTCCGGCAAATCTAATTTATTATAACTCGAGCTCAATGTTATATTTACATAAGGCTGAAAACGATAACCTAAAGTAGCTGTCAAATTCAAACGCTTGCCATCTGCTAAATAACCGCCTTGCGTTAATGTAAATGCGTAAGTAAATAACTGCTGTGGCTTACTTGTAAACTGTACGCCCCAAGACTCCCACTGATGCTCGGTTCCGGTAGCCAGTGTGTCCTTGGTGTAATTTGTCGGATCAAATGGAAATAATAATTTGATATAATCAGAACCTGCCCAAACACGTAAATAATCTTGACTTCGGAATGTAACATTATATCCAATCAATGCAGTATGATCTGTCAAACTAAAATCTGGTTTAAAAATTGGTGCAATTCCAAGTTCCGGTCCATGCGTCAAAATGAGTTTTCCTTTCGGGAAAAAGTTATATAAAGCCTTGGTAACCAATCGTATGTAATCTCGGCGCGGTACGTAGCCCACTTCTGTATTATGATTTTTCCCCACGTATTCCTGTTGCCACGAAATGGTTAGTTTTCGGCTGGCATATTGCAAATTAGCAGCGTGTGTAATATCTTCGCTCTTTATATTCGGGCTAAATGATTTTAATACAATCGCTTTTCCAGTCCACAAATTATTAGCAGACGCTAAGTTATATTCTAAACCGACATTACGATTATATTGTGAATAAGTCGGAAAATTATCATTAGGCGTGTAATTTAAGGACTCCTTATTTACTAATAATAACCCGATATTAGAACGTGCAAAAACTTTACGTTGCAAGGCTAAAACCGCAAAATTTTGAGCCGGTAGCCCTCGATCTTCCACTTTACCCGTCTGCATGTCCATCAGTCCGATCCGCCAGTTTTTATCGAGCTTGCCGCTCAATCGTGCGCCAAACTGAATCGGGACGCCCAAACCAATACGTCGCGAGAAAAAAGGTCGAATCGTAGCATATCCAAAATTGGCAAACAAATCGCCGTTTTCCAGAAAAAATTGCCGTCGCTCTGGGAAGAATAATTCAAAACGATCTAAATTTGTAATTTGCTGATCTACCTCTACTTGTGAAAAATCTGGATTCACTGTTAAATCCAAATTCAAAGAAGAACTCAACGAAATCTTAGCATCTGCGCCGATTTCATTTTTATAATCTGCGTCCGTTTGTTTTTCATGATCTTTTGTAACACCACCTAACGCATAAGGAATCAATGATATATTTGCCTTAGGAGTAGGCGGCGGCGCATCCCACACGAGTACGCCCGTATGCGAGAGCGAAGCCGTCGGAAACTGCCTCGGAACGGGCGCCCATGCTGATTTTTCGGTAGTTTTTAAATCCAATCGACTAAAATTAATACCCCAACGATCCATTCCTTTTTTAAAGCGAATACTTTTAAATGGAATCGCCATTTCTATGATATATTTATCATCATAATTTTTAGCAACGGAAATCCATTTATTATCCCAACTCAAATCCACCTTGCCACCTTCATACATGATACCGTCCCACTGCGCCCCTACTGCGTTTGAGCCAAATGCAAATCCATTCGTCAAATCATTATAAGTATCAATAAAAACTAAAAAATTATCATTTTTTCCGAAAGCCCAGTCGCGCCGCAACGATTCTACATAATAAGGTCCAGGTAGTAAATGATGACAAATGGCGATTAAATATAAGTTTTGCTCATCATACGTCATTTTTACTTGGGTTTTTACCTTTGCAAAACTTGTATCCATTGGTAGAACGCTGTAAAAATCGCTCGCTACTTCTGCTGCTTGCCAGCCAGCTTCGTCCATAATGCCATCAATACGGATAGAAGAAGTCGCTTTACGAATATTTAATTGATAGGATTCATTTATTTTTTGTGCAAAAACATCAAATGATAATATAATAAAAATTAGAGAAAGTAGTAAATGTTGCATTCTACATTTAGTGAGCAATGACATTCGTTTTTCGTTTTAAACCAAAAATGGGTTTCAGATACAAAGCCATCGGCTTTGCAGGGTGAAATGTAGGAAGAGAAATTTATATTTGTTTAGAAATTGGAAATTTTCTGTTCAGAGCGAATGGCTTATCTTTTTATTTTCAAAACTGTTGTATCTGAAGCCAGTGTCACTACCTGATAATTACCAAAATCCAATTGCGTATTGGGTAACAATTGCTGAATTTGTATTGAATCAGCTCGTGTAATAAGGGTGTTAAATAAGTAAAGTTGTTGTAAATATTTAAGTTGCTTTAATGCGTTTAAGCTTTGTAATGAGATTTTAGTATTAACTAAATTTAAATAACGCAGTTTTTTTAAATTGGATAAAGCAGACAAATCATCAATCTGAGTATCATTTAATGATAATCTCGTTAAATGAGGCATTTGCAAAACAATTTTTAAAGCCTTATTACTAATCTTCGTGCCGCTTAATTTTAACCACGCAATTTGTTGATTAACAGGCGTTAACAATTGAATTAAACTATCACTTGCATTAGGAATAGATATAAAATTCACTGATAAAAACGGGCTATTCGGCTCAATGGGCAACGCTGTAATTCCCTTCTTATTTAATTCTTCTATTATTTTTTGATCCGCTTTTTCAATTGGAGCCGTCGGCACAAACTCATTTACTTTTGGTACTATTTCATCATTATCATAATTTGCTAAAATTGTTTTAATTTCTTCATTTTGAGTCACTTCTGCTACTTTTTTATCAAAATAACAGCCTTCGGCAATCCACCATTTTAATAATTCAATTTCTGCCTCACTTGGTTGCGGCTTGCCTTTTGGTGGCATATGATGCTCATCATCTAGTTCCAATAATAATCGTTTAATTAATTCACTTTCTTCCGCTTGTCCGGCTATAACGACCGCCCCTTTTTTACCACCTTTTAAAATAAAATCCGGCTCATCCAATCGTAATTTACCTTTTTGTTTAGTAGCATTGTGGCAGGAAATACATTTTTCTTTTAAAATCGGGTGTATTAAATCTTTGTAAATCAATGCCTGCTGAATATCTCCTTTGTATTTAGTGCGTTCTACCTCTTGAGGAGAGTTAGAGGGGGCAAGATAATTCTCTCCATGCGTCAAAGTTCCTCCAAAATGTCCGGTAATCGTTAATAATAATGCTAATATTATACCTGCAACTCGACTTTCTTGTTGTTTAAAATAATAAATTGCCAAAGCTGCAATAGCAACGCTGATTCCCAGCCATTTATGATAATTTAAAACAACAATATTATAATCATCATTTTGATATAATAACAAACCCGTTATGCCAGCCGCCACCGCACTGATCGCACCAAGTAATAATGTAATAGGCAAAATCCCCTTTGCATTTACATATTTTTCATATCGTGTAATAAATATCAACACAACATTTAGTAACAAAATGCCAATTGGTAAATGAACAACCAATGGATGTAATTTTCCAATGATAGAAACCATCTTAATTCAATTTACAACATTTTATTTTTCAATTTACACATCACCCGCCATAGCGCTTGCGTAAAACTTGCATCATATTAACATTTATATCCCATTGATTAGCAATGGGTTGCCTCGTGTAAGGTAAAGACCATAAATAATCAGGCGGACCAAACTCAGTCAAAATAGTGACCGTTTCTCCGGCATTGCGCTTGCGTTCGACCACCCTATCCCACCAGCGAAAATGTGCCTCTACGGCGTCTGCCCATTCTGGTGCGCGAGGATCGCTTACCTGCGGACCTTCGGCGTGCCCTACCCTCGCATGAATATGATCCGCACGATCCAGTGCCATCCTTACTGTTTCATCCAACTCACCCAGCAGCGACTCATGTACGCAGCACCAATGCGAGAGGTCAACTGTGAGGCGCAAATCGGTGCGTTTTTCCATGAATTGCCGCGTCAGCGGTGCATTGTACAAGATACGCCCGCGGTGTGTCTCGTGGCAAATGGCGATCCCAGTTTGTTCAGAAACCTTCTTAGTCGCTTCAATGAACGCCAGATTTTGCTCAAAGCTAAAAAAGTCTTTGCCCGAATGGCAATTAATGTAAAGCGGACGCTGGAGCTTGTTATTCGCTGCCGCTTCCAGATTTTCATTAAAATTATTTAAATGTTTGTTATAATCTGAATTGCCATCTCCAACCAAAAATCCGA
>CAZFBN010000024.1:0-46341 GCA_964517145.1 uncultured Saprospiraceae bacterium | reverse complement strand
CTGAGGATGCTTCTCTTATATGTCAATCTTTTTAATTTTTAACAGCTTCTAAGATAACTATTGTAATAAAAATACTGAATTCCTGCCTTTTTTATTAATTTCACCAGTTATAAAATATTTGTATAATAAAAAGAGAGAGGCACTCAGTACCTCCCTCCGTTCTTCGTATGAATATCCTTATTACCTAGCTTAGTTGTTTTGTGCAAATTCAACAGCGGCTTGTGCGGCTGCCAAACGAGCAATAGGTACGCGGAAAGGGGAACAGCTGACGTAATCCATGTTGAGTTGATGACAGAATTTTACACTGTCGGGATCACCGCCGTGCTCGCCACAAATGCCTACTTTGAGGTTTGGACGCGTTTTGCGACCGCGCTCGATGCCAATTTTAATCAATTCACCAACGCCGTCTTTATCCAAAGTTTGGAAAGGGTCGTCTTTTAAAATCTTGAGATCCAAGTAGTTCGGTAAGAAACCACCAATATCATCGCGGCTAAAACCAAAACTCATCTGGGTAAGGTCATTGGTACCAAAGCTGAAAAATTCGGCTTCTTCTGCCATGTTGCCAGCTTTGAGTGCTGCTCTTGGAATTTCGATCATGGTGCCGTAGGAGAACTTGACATCGTTGTGGCACACTTTGTCACATACTTCACGGTGTACTCTTTCGACAATCGCTTTTTGATGTTTTAATTCATTTGCAGAACAGGTCACGGGTATCATGATTTCCGGGAATACTTTTTTACCCACTGAAATCAATTCGCACGATGCTTCCAGGATTGCCCGAATCTGCATTTCCGTAATTTCAGGATAACTGATGCCCAAGCGAACTCCCCGGTGACCCAGCATCGGGTTGTTTTCGTGTAATGCCAGCACCCGTTTTTTCAAAATATTTAAACTAACTCCCAATTCTTTACTTAAAAGCTGTAATTTGTTTTTATCATGCGGTACAAATTCGTGCAATGGCGGGTCGAGCAAACGAATGGTGACAGGATGTCCATCCATTACAGAAAGCGTTTCTTTAATATCTTTTTTTACATAGACGAACAAATCATTGAGCGCAGCGCGACGCTCAGCTTCATTTTTACTGACAATCATTTTGCGCAGCAAAAACAAAGGTTCATCGCTATTTTCACCATAAAACATGTGCTCGGTGCGGAATAGCCCAATTCCCTCAGCGCCAAAACGCAGCGCTTGCGTAGCATCTTTTGCCGTATCGGCATTGGTGCGAACTTTCAATATTTTAATCTGATCCACCAGTTTCATTAATTCCTGATAAGCACGATTGTCATCCAAATCTACATCTACTAAAGGTAAGCTGCCATTGTAAACCGCCCCTTTTGTACCATTCAAGCTCACCCAATCGCCTTCTTTAACAACGCTGCCATCTTTACATTTAAATGATTTATGATCGGTCGCCAACTCTATATCGCTGCAACCTACAATACAACATTTACCCCAGCCACGAGCCACCAGCGCTGCGTGTGAAGTCATACCGCCTTTGATCGTCAAAATCGCCTGGGCTTTGTACATGCCATCCACGTCTTCAGGAGAGGTTTCTTCGCGCACCAAAATAACCCGTTCTCCGCGGCTTGCCCACTCCACAGCATCTTGAGAAGAAAAAACAACCCGACCCTTGGCACCGCCAGGACCAGCCGGTAAACCTTTGGCAATGGGCTTAATGGCTGACTCAGATTTTGGATCCAACATTGGCAACAGCAATTCCACCAATTGATTGGGCGCAACGCGCATCACCGCAGTCTTTGAATCAATCAAACCTTCTTTGTACATCTCCGCCGCCATGCGTACTGCCGCCACTCCATTGCGTTTGCCTACGCGACATTGCAGCATGTAAAGCTTACCTTTTTCAATGGTAAACTCAATGTCTTGCATGTCTTTGTAATGGTTTTCGAGTCTTTTTTGATAACTATATAATTCTTGATATAATTCCGGCATCAAATTTTCCAAAGATGGTAAATGTTGGCTTTGCGAATTTTTAGAATATTCATTCACTGGAGCTGGCGTGCGAATGCCTGCTACAACGTCTTCTCCTTGCGCATTGACTAAATATTCGCCATAAAAATGATTTTCACCATTACCTGGATTGCGCGTAAAAGCGACCCCGGTGGCGCTATCTTCGCCCATGTTACCAAACACCATTGCCTGCACGTTCACCGCAGTACCCCAGTTATCGGGTATTTTTTCAATACGGCGGTATTCCACAGCGCGTTTGCCATTCCAACTCATAAAAACGGCACCAATTCCGCCCCAAAGTTGTTCCATGGGGTCTTCCGGGAATGGCTTACCCAGCGTTTTTTCTACAATGTGTTTGAATTCTGTTACCAAAAATTTTAAATCCTCTACATTTAAATCTGTATCATTTTTATATCCTTTCTGTGTTTTAACAGCTTCTAATTTTTCATCCAAAATTTTACGAATACCCTTGCCATCTTTAGGTTCTATGCCTACTGCTTTTTCCATTACCACATCTGCATACATCATAATCAAACGACGATAAGAATCATATGCAAAGCGCTCATTATTCGTTTGTTTAATCAAACCTTTTATCGTTTCATCATTCAAACCCACGTTGAGCACGGTATCCATCATACCAGGCATGGATTTGCGCGCGCCCGAGCGAACCGACAATAGGAGCGGATTTTCGAGATCGCCAAATTTTTTGCCCATAATTTTTTCTACATGTGTCAAAGCTTTGCGCACTTCATCTTTCAACGTCTTAGGATAAGCGTGTTCATTGTCATAATAAAAAGTACACACTTCGGTAGTAATGGTGAAGCCCGGCGGTACCGGCAGTTTTAACGCTGAGTGTCCAGCCATTTCCGCAAGGTTGGCACCTTTGCCTCCTAATAAATTTTTCATGGATTCATTTCCATCCGCCTCTCCGCCGCCAAAGCTGTACACGTACTTTGTGGAGATTTCTGCTTGCTTTGTCATGATTGCAGTGTTTTTCTGGAAAAATTCGTTTTTGGTCAATTTAAACACCACAGAGTTAGGGATTAACATACACGAAGGGGGTGATTTGCATCAGCTTAGTACGTGATTTTTATCAAAATGGTATAATTTTTCGAGGTAAGTTGTTGACAATCAATTAAAAATAAGTTTTTAAATTTTATTTTAAACTGATTCTAAAATCAGCGCATTAAAAAGGGAATCACAGCGTAAACCAAATTTTGTAATAAAAAAAGGGAAAAAACTGCTCATTTGTGTTTAATCTGTGAGCGTATATTTAAATTGAATAAAATATTGATAATCAAACAACAAGTTGATTTTGTGAAAATTTGGCACATTTCTACCACACTCAGAAGCGATTAGTCGAGTTTGCAAATGGATTTTTTGTTTCTATCATGTTGACAAGCCAAATGATTTTACATTCAAAAAATGCAACGCATTGGAAGTCAATTATTTGAAAAATTTAAACATGCTCTTACCAAAAAAGAAGTTTTTTTGGGACGAAATCAAATCCTGCAAAACTGTCGCCGTGTTGCCTGTTTATAAAGAAAATAACCGCATCGCTCAACTTTTGAGCCCTTCTCTTGTAATCATTACATAAAAATTGGAAATTTTATGAATTGGTCAGATGTTTTAAAATTTGCCAACAATGGCAACCCAACTCCGCCCCGACGCGTAGAAAAAACGGAGGAGGCGTGGCGGGCACAATTGACGCCCGAAGAATTTCAGGTGACACGCCAGCACGGCACGGAGCGCCCTTTCAGCGGGGAGTATTGCGAAGCGCATGACCCGGGTTTGTACGCTTGTAAATGTTGTGGCACGCCTTTGTTCGATTCAACGGTGAAATTTGAATCCGGTACGGGCTGGCCCAGTTTTACAGAACCGGTTCAAAATGATGTAATTAAATATATACAAGATAATAGCTATGGCATGCGCCGTGTTGAGGTACAATGCAATGTGTGCGATGGACACCTGGGGCATGTTTTCCCGGATGGACCGCGACCAACGGGTTTGCGGTTTTGCATCAATTCGGTTTCTATTCAGTTAGTCAATGAAGCGAGCGTTTCGGCTGAATAGCACGCTTTTTTGTACGCGCCATTCCACCAACAAAAAGGTTTGAGTGGAATGGTGACGTAATTTTACATCAATTATGCGTCACTTTGTAAAGATGCTAAATATTGTTGCGTATTTTCTTGAAATTTATCATAAAAACTTTTTATTGCTTCATACGCTGCGCCATTTTTACACAAATGCTCCAATTCATCTGCTAAATTTTTTAAATTTTCCATGCCGACGATGGCAAAAGAGGGTTTGATTTTATGCAAAAGCAAAGCCGCTTTGTGCTAGTTAGAACTCTGCCCTTTAGGGCAAGAATTTAATTTGCTACTCAATTCAAAAAAAATAAAAGCGCAAATGAAAGAAGGGCTGCCCTGTTCTTTAGTCTGCTTTAGCGGATTTGCAAATTTCATTCGCTTTCAAACCTATGGATTTCTAGGCATAGTCTTTTATTTTATTCTTTACGAAGTAATGGTACTACTGCTTCTAAAATAATGATTTCAGGTAAATAGGCAGGTGCCTCTTACAATAGTGTTCTTGCGCCGGAGTATGATTACATGCTCCAGCTTTTTTATCAGCACAATTCTTTGAAAATTTTTGTTGAAATTTCCGGGCTTAAAGGGAATTATTAGACATTTGCCGGTGTTTAGCTCTTTCGTCACTATACTTTTTCCTCAATCACGATTCTAAATCATGTCGAAACGAACACCTGCACTCGGCTTTATTTTTATCACCTTATTGATTGATGTCACTGGTTTCGGGATTATCATTCCTGTCATTCCAAAGCTGATTGAAGAATTGATTGACGGCAATTTAAGTCAAGCGGCGACTTACGGCGGCTGGCTGATGTTTGCCTATGCGATTGTGCAATTTTTCTTTTCACCAATCATTGGCAATCTGAGTGATCGTTTCGGGCGGCGTCCCATTTTGCTGGCTTCGTTGCTAGGTTTTTGCTTGGATTATTTGCTTACCGCATGGGCACCTACGGTGGGTTGGTTGTTTTTGGGGCGCATTTTGGCGGGCATAACCGGCGCGAGCATGACCACTGCTACCGCGTACATTGCTGATGTGAGTCCTCCTGAAAAACGGGCACAAAATTTTGGTATGATTGGGGCAGCGTTTGGGTTGGGTTTCATCATTGGTCCGGTCATCGGCGGTGTGTTGGGACAATATGGTTCGCGTGCACCATTCATTGCAGCAGCTATTTTAGCTTTTCTCAATTTTTTATACGGCTATTTTATTTTACCGGAATCATTAAAACCTGAAAACCGTCGTAAATTTGAGTGGAAACGTGCCAATCCTGTTGGTTCGTTATTACACATTCGCAAATATCCCGTCATCTTAGGGTTGGTGGGTTCGTTGGTACTTTTGTACATCGCAGCACATGCCACCCAAAGCACCTGGTCGTATTTTACAATGGAGCGTTTTGGCTGGAATGAAGCGTGGGTGGGCTATTCGCTTGGTGTGGTTGGCATTTTGGTTGCCATTGTACAAGGTGGATTGATTCGAGTGATCAACCCCTGGCTGGGTCAAAAAAAATCGGTTTATTTTGGATTATTGTTGTATGCACTTGGATTTTTCCTGTTTGCATTTGCCAGTCAAAGCTGGATGATGTTTGTGTTTTTAATTCCATATTGTTTGGGCGGCATTGCAGGTCCGGCGCTGCAAGGCATTATTTCCGGGCAAGTTCCTTCAAATGAGCAAGGCGAATTACAAGGCGCGCTGACGAGTCTAGTGAGTTTGACATCCATTATTGGTCCGCCTCTTATGACCAATTTATTTGCCTATTTTACAGGAAAAAGTGCACCAGTTTACTTCCCTGGCATGCCGTTTTTTGCAGGCGCGATTTTGACCGTCATCAGCGCGTTATTGGCGATGCGTTCTTTGCAACATTATATGCAACCAACGAAAACTGCCTCCTAAAACCGTCGTTTCCAAATAATTGTTGGAAATAAGAAATAATTGTTAAACTTTTCTAATTTTTTAAGGTCAAAAACATAATAGCCTTTGGTCACTCGTTCAAAAAGCGAGTTTGATCGAATATATTTTACACCTTGAATAAAAAAGTAGAATTTACAGCCATTCCTTTTTTATTCCAAAAACCCTGTTGCTTATGAATCCTGTTGACTGCGTGATCGGGACGCTGGCACCCTATGTGCCGAATGCCAATGCGCCCTGGGATAAGCGGCGTGTGATGCACCTTTACCGGCGTATGGGCTTTGGCGCTTCGCCTGCGGAGGTCAATGCTGCTTTAGTTCAAAATCCTTCGCAACTGATTGATAATCTGATAAATAGTGCTATTGCCTTGCCGCTGCCTGCAGAGCCAGAGTGGGCATATTGGGACATCAGCCGTTATCAAAATCAAGAGCAAGCTGTCGAGCAGATTTTTGCGTGGTCGCGCCAATGGCTGCTCGATATGATCCATCATGGTTTCCGCGAAAAGCTGGCATTGTTTTGGCACAATCATTTTGTAACGCGCCAGGAAGATTATGGCTGCCCTTCTTATTTATATCAATATCATAAATTGTTGCAAGAGCATGCGTTTGGCAATTTTAAAACTTTTGTAAAGGAAATCGGGAAAACCCCGGCAATGCTGGTGTTTTTGAATGGAGTGCAAAATACGCGCTTCAATCCGAATGAAAATTATGCAAGAGAATTATATGAGTTATTTACTTTAGGACGTGACAATGGCTACACGCAGGCGGACATTGTACAAACAGCGCGGGCGCTGACGGGCTGGAATAGCTTGGAAAATAATCAATATTGCGGAAAAATCAGTTTCTTGGCGACACTGCACGATCCGGGTTCTAAAACGATTTTTAGTAAAACGGCGAATTACAATTTTGATACTTTGCACGATTTGCTGTTCGCCGAGCGGGCGGTACAAATTTCTGAATACATCTGTGGAAAAATTTACAAGCATTTTGTGAGTCCAGATATCGACGCGGCGATTGTGAGCGAGTTGGCGACGATTTTTAGAAATAATAATTTTGAAATAGCGCCGGTGCTGCGGACCTTATTCAAAAGTGAACATTTTTTTGACGATGCCATCATCGGCGTAGCAGTGAAGAGTCCGTTGGAATTGGAATTAAATTTTATTCGGGAAGGCGGTTTTCAAATCGAGTGGGACGAAGAATCGCTGAATGGCTTGATTTATCTGGCGAGTCAGTTGGGTCAAAACTTGTTTAATCCGATAGATGTTGCCGGTTGGCAAGGCAATCGAACCTGGGTAAACAGCAACACACTCACCGGGCGTTGGCAGGTATTGCGCTACATTATTTTTATTTTGTATGAAAATTATCCAAGCCAATTTGTGCAATTTGCACGTGATCTTTCCAATAATTCTAACGATGGTGCATTGGTTACTGAGTTGATTATCAATCACTTCCTTGCAAATGGTTTGCAGACACAGGATGAATACAATCGAGCTTTTATTGCTTTCCAAGCGGAGATTCCGGCGCATTATTTTTATGATGGCAGTTGGAATTTGAGTTGGGAAACTGCTCCTGCACAAGTGGCTTTGCTGTTGGATCATCTCATTCGTAAACCAGAGTTTCAATTAAGTTGATGTGTTGATGGTGTAAAAATAAATATGTAATCATCAACTATTCAATTTATAATAATCAATTTAAAAATAATGAGTCATTCAAATACAAACAATTCAAAAATGCCTTTTGGCAGTGCCATCGAGCACGGCGAGGCGCATGCGCGCGATCACCGGCGTTGGAGTCGGCGCAGTTTTTTACAATCTTTGGGTATAGCGGGCGGCGGCTCCATTATGTTGAGTAATTTGCCGGTGACTACTTTGCTGAGTTCGCCTTTGGCATACGCATTGACGACCGGCGAATCGGATCGAATTTTGGTACTCATTCGACTCAAAGGCGGCAACGATGGCTTGAATACCATTATTCCAATTGGGGATTATGGTACCTATCAAGCTTTGCGACCGACCATTCGGGTGCCACAAAATGAAATTTTGAATCTGAACACTGCTTTTGGTTTGCCAAAAACCATGCAAACGGCGTACTCCATGTGGCAAGCCGGCAAAATGAAAGTGGTGCACAGCGTGGGGTATCCCGATCAAAATTTGTCGCATTTTCGTTCTTCCGACATTTGGGCGTCTGCAAGCGATGCGGATGTGATTGAAGATTCAGGTTGGTTAGGACGTTATTTGCAACAATCGTACCCCGATTTTTTGATGAATCCACCGGCATTGCCACCTGCTATTCAAATTGGAAGTGTTGGTAATTTGGCTTTTACAGATACAAATAATGTTAATATTTCAGTTTCTGTCAATGATCCAAATGAGTTGTACGAAATTGCCCAATTAGGACAATTGTATAGCTTAGATCATTTGCCTGATTGTTTGTATGGCGAGCAACTGGGTTACATGCGCGCTGTGGCGAATAGCACATTCGTGTATGCAGGTGCGATCAAGGCTGCTTACGACTTGGTAACCAATCAAGTAGAATATCCGACTGGAGGGTTGGGGCAGCAACTTGCCCTCGTGGCGCGACTGATAAAAGGGAATTTGGGTACCAAATTTTATATGGTAACGCTCGATGGCTTCGATACGCACGCTCGGCAAAATGAAAATCATCCTCGATTGCTCAAGGAATTGGCGGATTCGGTGAGCGCTTTTTTCCAGGATTTAGCATTTGCGCAAAAGGGTAAAGACGTGCTCGCCATGACCATTTCAGAATTTGGTAGAAGACCCGAACAAAATGCGTCTAATGGTTGCGACCATGGCGCGGCGGCACCACTCTTGATGTTTGGCGAAGGCTTAAATGGCAATGGTTTTGTGGGCGCAGCGCCTAATTTGAAGGATTTGGACAACAATGGCAATTTAAAATTTGGAACCGATTTTCGACAAATTTATGCTACTGTGCTGGAAAACTGGCTTTGCATTAATGTAAATACCGTAAATACCGTGTTGGGTGAAAATTTCACTCGTTTGAACCTGGGATTGGCTTGCATGGGCACCACAGGCGTGCGAGGCGTAGCTGCATCTGCTATCGAGCACGAGGCGCGCTACATTTCCTCCCAACAGATTGAAATTCATTATACGTTGCCAGCATCCGCGCAGGTCACCATTGATGTTTTTAATGTATTGGGACAGCGGGTCGCCACTTTAGTAAATACGTACCAATTGAGTGGAAAACACGTAGCGACTTTTACACCCACTGGTTTATTGGCAGCCGGGCAGTATTTTTATCGCATTCAGGCGGGCGGCAGCGTAGCAGGGCAAGCGGTCAGGATTATCAAATAAATGTAACATGATGATAAAAAGAAAAGGCTTTTGATATTTTTACATCAAAAGTCTTTCCTTTATTAAACCAATAATGATGGGTTTACGTTGTATCATCAAATAGAGGTTCCCACTACGAAAGAAAAAGTGTTGGCAGACACAATAGTGTTATGTAAAAAAGATCGGCTTTCGGGTGGGAAATTAAAGCGTTCACGGGCAACAATTCCAGGGGAAATTGTTTATAAAATGTTAATAGTAAGTCAAAAGTGAACTAAACATGCCAAAAAAAGTGTTAAAAACATAGTTCACTGATACTAAAAATGTTCTTTTTCCAGTTAAAAGAACAATGGCAAAGGTAGCGAAAAATCGCTTTAGCTGAACGAATAAACAGGTCTTTTTTTAATAGGTGATTTTTTGAACCGGAATGGTAAAATCTCTTGAGAAAAAGGACATAGCCTTGCAAAAGGCAATCAAAGAGGCTTTTCTAATTAGATATATTCATGGGATTATAATTTGTTAGTAGTAGGTCGTATCACGCATGTGATGCGACTTTTTTTTGCTGAAAAAAATGTGCAGAGCAAAGATTAGAATAGCGTTATTCCTAAAAAGAACGCTATGAACAACGCTATTCTGTTGAAGCGCTTATAAAAAAGCAGCTTTTTACTGCTGTTCTTCCTCTTGAGGCAATACTGTTATCTTTCCATTTTCATAATTGGCTACCGGGTAGTACGTGTGGATACCGGCAGGCGGACCTTCTTCGGCGATCACTGTGTGATACACCACTATTTTATCTCCTTCCTGCTTTGCATAAAAATAATCGCCAATACCTGCAAACCAACTGCCAATCGCCGCCACGGCATCTGTTGGAATCCCATAGCTGGCGTAGTTTTCAGGCGTCACCTCCGAACAAGCCGCTGTAATGTCCATAATTTTGGTCTTGCGGTCATCCGCAATCGCATAAATAGCATTGTTGGGGACATTGGTAGCATTATCGTTGCTTTCGCAAGTCAACACCAATTTGCTAGAGCCTGAGCTTACAGAAGGCTGGCTCGTTTGTTCGTTGGATTCTTGCGTTTGCTGATTTCCATCTTGTTTACAAGCCGCTATGGAAACCAAAAATCCGAATAAAACCAAAAATTGCTTCATTTTTGTAAATTTGTCGCAAAAATAGAAAATTTGTACGCAGAAAATTCATTTTTTGGGAACTAATATTATCTTTGCAACGCTTTATAAAAGTGGTTGTCAGCTTAGTTGCTTGCAGCCATTTTCTGTCAAAACGGTGGTTGTAGCTCAGCTGGTTAGAGCGTCGGATTGTGGTTCCGAAGGTCGTGGGTTCGAGCCCCATCATCCACCCTACAAATGGAAGCTCTTTGTAAAAGAGGTTTTTTTAAATTTCTTCTTCTCTTCTTGACAATTCATGTGCTGTTTTCATCTAAGAAAAATAACCTTTCAAACGTTTCGAGCGCTTTTGTGTAGAATTTTTAGCAATTAAAAAAGTCAAAAGTACGTAATTTGGTGTCGTATTAATAACAACTTACTCATTCGGACAAAACGTTTAAAATCAAAAAGACACAAGGTATGAGATTAACCATGTTTTCTCGTTTGCTCATTGTGGTAGCAGTGGTTGCTGCTGCCTTCTTTGCTTTCCGTTATTTTGCTGGTCAATCCAATGGCATACTGCCAAAAGATAATACGGAAGTGGCTGATAATCAAAATAATGAACCTGATATAGCCGATGAAAAAACGACACCGCAAGTAGATAATAATGCTTCTGCAGAGCCTGGTTTCAACTTTACGCCGCCCGCCCCGGTGAATGGACAACTGAAAGGCGTGGTAGAACTGGGTGCCTCTGGTTTTAACTCATTTATTGTGAGAATTGACAATAAAAAGCGCTGGAGCCTCGAAAAATCAGAGTTTGGCTCAAGTTTGGTACACGAAAATATGGCAACTGCAACGGATATTCGAGAAGGTTTGAAAAAATACATTGCCAACATGCTCAATTTTGGGGTTGCAGGAAAAAATATTCATTTTGTGACAAGTTCAGGTGCGGCTAAATCAGAAGTGACAAACAAGATTACTGCTGGACTGAAGCAACTGGGCTATGTCGTAAACCCTGTAACGGCGAGCAAAGAGGCGCAATATGCCTACCTTGTAACGATGCCGGAAGCCTATGAAAATGATGCTTTTGTGGTGGACATTGGCTCCAGCAATACAAAAATTTCCTGGAAAGAGGGCGGTCAGATCAAAACCTTGGAAACTTATGGTTCTAAATATTTCCAAAGAGGAGCAGACGATCAGACAGTGTATAACGAGGTGAAAGCGCTGGCAAGTCAAATTCCCGCTGACCGACGCTTGGTGTGCTTTATCATTGGCGGTACGCCTTTTGACCTGGCGAAAACGCACCGCAACGGTGAAGAACGTTACACGGTATTAAAAGCGCCAACGAATTATGATATCACCGAGCAGAAAACAAAATCTGGTGTAAATATTTACAAAGCCATTCAAGATGCAACAAGCACCGATACTTTCGTATTTGACTGGGATAGTAATTTTACAATCGGCTTTTTGTTAACATTACCGAACTAAATAAAAATCTGTTCAGTGTGGCAAAGGTTATGATATTTTTATAATAAAAACCTTTGCCACACTATATTTTATGATCTTTTCTTTCCTACATACAAAAAATATTCCCACACACCGCCATACGCACTTTTCACCTCGTCCACCAAAGGTTCAAAATCAGCGCGCAACACCGGCAGCAAATGCCCATCCATACGCACATGATTATTTCCCATATGGTTCTTAAACCATTGATAACGAGAATTATAGAAATCAACAACGGCAACTGCCCCGCCTGGTTTCAGATCGTGCAGAGCCTGCTCCAGCAACTCTTTCCACTGCGGATTAATCATGGTGAGTGAGTAAGAAAACAAAATAACGTCCACATTTCCAGTGAATTGCGTTTCTCCTTTTATGTAAGGCTTCTCCACCAGCGTAACTCGCTCCCGTGCATTTTTTGTATTTTTTGCTGATTTTTCAATCATATCACCCGACACATCCAAGCCAATTAACTTTGCACTTGGGTAGATACTCGCCAAACGTTTCAAATTATGTCCGGTGCCGCAGCCAATTTCTAAAATCGTAATTGGAGCGTTGTTCGGAAAAGGCAATAAATGCAAAATACGATTGCGACCGAACAGAAATGTCCAGCGCGTAGCATCATAGATTTGTGCCTGCAATTTGTAGTAGCGCCGCATGGCTTGGTTTTGCTCATTGGCACTATCGGTAAAAGAAATCGAATTTTTCAAAGTAATTTTGTTTGTATGGTATATCGGTATATTTTTTATATAACTTATTGATGAACATTGAATTGCGCAAATCAATAAACAAAATACCGTTACACCGAATAAATTATTTCACAATAGCAAGATACACGCTCGCATAGGTGCCTACGCGGTCGCGCTCGTGGGTTTCCTGCGTTTTAAGTTGTTCAAAATCAACTGCTTCGAGCACAAAGTCGGGGAAGAAATCCACAACATGCGCCGCAGAGCGCAACAAAATTTTAGTGCCGGGCTTGCTGTTTTGCAAAATCAACCGCCACTCTTCCTCCAATGCCGGACGATTGTTGGCTGCCAGCCAATCCTGGTGATCGAGCAATACATAATGTGAGTATTGCTTTGGATGATTGATTAAAAACTGGCTGATGGTCGTATTGTGATTGCTAATGCGATCCGCTCGATCCCGAAGCGTATTAAAATTGTTTTCTTCTAAATAAGAAGGGCAGCAACTACTTGTGTAGGAGCCATTTAAATATAAGTGATAAAAATAATTATCATGTAAAGGCAATTTTGTAAATACTTTTCTCAAGCACTCTTGCACGTAGCCCAGCGCACCACGTTCGTATTTATCAACAAATAATAATTGCTGGCTGCGCGGCACACCTACCAGGCTCATTACAAAATGGCGATTCATTACCCATTCCATCAGGCGATTTAGAATTTTACGTTCAATTTCATAATACAATTCTGCCTGACGATCAAGCGTTTCCGCTTCAAACATCTGTTGTACTTTTTTGTACAAATTTTTGTGCGCCTTGAGGTACTTATTGGTCATCCAGGCAAAAGTGCCCGACGTGCCATAATGATAAAAAGACTTGCGAATGCCTCTACCGTTGAAGTAATTCAGGTTTTTATCCCAATATTTTATAGCGTATTCCGGCAGGTGCGTGCGTAATTTTTGTTCATACAATTCATCAATTTCCAGGTGGGCACCATTGCCAAACATCGCGAACAAATCGTCAAAACTAGCACTTTTAAAAGTCGCCAACTTCAGGCGCAGCAAGGCATTCTGACGCGGATTAACGTCTATGCAGTTGATGTGTTGAGGGTTGTCAAGCATATAATCCAACGCATTGCAGCCAGCGCTCGTAATCATTACAATTTCACTCGTTTCGTCCAACTGCATCAATTCGCGGTCGCAGCGCGGGTCTTCCCAGCAGGTATTATAAACCAGATTATTGGAATGAACTTGGTGGAAAACCCAATCTCTTAGGTGATTCAATCCTTTCACGTTTGGTAATTATGATTACAAAAGTTTGTAAAAAGGTTTCGGCTTTTAACAACATTCGCAGCAAAGGTAAAAAAAATGCGGTTTTTTTAAGGAATTTTTAATGGGCGTCTGAAAGCGCAGAATTTTCTGCGGCTGTGCTGGTCCATTTCTTTTTGAGCCATTGATAAATGTCGAGTTGCGCATGCACCAGCGGCTCCAATCCAGTGGGCGTTTTTAACACATTCATTTGTTCAGGATCCACGCGGCGGGCTTTGGTGTTGTCCTGCCATTGTATAGAAAAAATAGTTCGTAATTCGTTGAATAACATTGAATTATAAATAGGAACAGCAACTTCCACCCGGCGATCCAGGTTGCGCGTCATCCAATCGGCAGACGCAATGTAAAGCACTTCTGCACCGCCATTTGCGAACCAATAAATCCGCGCATGCTCCAAAAAACGATCCACAATGCTGATGATTTCAATATTTTCACTCCATCCCATCAAGTCTGGACGCAAACAGCAAATGCCTCGTACAATCAGCTGAATTTTGACGCCAGCCTGGCTTGCTTCATACAATTTGCTTATCATTTGCTTGTCTTCTAAACTGTTCATTTTCAGTCGAATGAATGTCGGCTTCCCTTCCTGTGCATTGGCGATTTCTCGATCGATGAAGGAGATGAACTGCTCCCGCAGGTTGAAAGGAGACACCAGCAAGTGCTGAAATGTCGATTCTTGTTGATTTTCCAAATATTCAAATACTTGTAATACTTCGCTGCTCAAGCGCTGATCGGCGGTCAACAACGCATGATCGGTGTATATTTTGGCGGTTTTTTCATTAAAATTGCCGGTGCCAATGTAAGCATAGTGCTGCAATTGTTGGTTTTCTTCCCGACTGATGAGGAGTAACTTGCTGTGCACCTTGATACCTGGCTGGCTGTAACGCACTTTCGCGCCTGCCGCCTCTAAGCGAGCGCCCCATTGCAGGTTGTTTTCTTCGTCAAATCTCGCTTTGGCTTCTATAAAAACCACCACTTCTTTGCCTGATTCACAGGCTTTTATCAAATTTTCTACAATAGAAGAACGCCCCGCGATTCGATACAACGTCATGCGAATGCTGCGTACCTGCTCGTCAGCGGCGGCTTCTTCAATCAAGCGGACGACGTATTCAAACTTTTGATAAGGAAAATGCAGCAAATAATCTTTGGCGCGGATGCTTGCAAGCAAAGATTCAGCGGATTCTAACTCAGGGTGGGAGAGGGGCGGCGAAGGAATGTCGTGTAAACTCTTGTCTTCGAGCGGATTAGGAAAAGTGAAAAAATCATTAAAATTGTGATAACGCGCACCAGGAATCAGGTCATTTTTGGTGAGTTGAAATAAAATTTTTAAACGTTCGAGCAATTCCTGGGGCATTTCACTGTCAAACAAAAATCGAGTGGGCAGCCCGATGTGCCGTTTTTCCAAGCCTTTTTTTATTTTATCGAGCAAATCACCTTGAAATTCATCTTCCAAGTCCATTTCTGCATCGCGCGAAAGCTTGATGGCATACGCATTCAAAACAGGCTGTTCAAAAATAAGGTCAAAATTACTTCTTAAAATATCATCTAAAAAAGTTATATGATGCTGGTCTTTAGCGTCTGGTAAGGTTACAAATCTAGACAAATGATTGGAAGGAATATTTACAATTGCCAGTAAATCAGTATTTTGAAATTGAATTACAAAATAGAGCCCTGCATTTTCCAAAAATGGCGCATCGATCTCATCTTGCAAAAAAGTGGGGTGCAATAATGGTTTGACGTGTTCCTGAAAATATTGCCTTGCAAACGCATGTTGCGAGGCAGAATAAGCCTGTTCATTGATGAGGTAAATGCCTTTTCGGCGCAGCTCCGGCAAAATTTCGTTGCGAAAAATGCGTCCAAATTGCTGTTGCTGCTGCTGCACCACCTGCCGAATTTCGCGCAGTTCTTTTTTGGGTTTGATCTCCAACGCTCGGCGCGTCTTCTTTTTTAATTCTTTAAAACTGCGCAATGCCGCTACGCGTACCCGAAAAAATTCATCCAGATTGGAACTGTAAATTGCTAAAAACTTGATGCGTTCGTACAATGGAACCCGTTGATCCTGAGCCTCTTGCAATACACGATGATTGAATGCCAGCCAACTAATGTCGCGTTTCTGATAAGGAAATTCCTCCATTCAGTTTTTTAACTTCAAAGATAGCGACGCAAGTGCGATCTAGGAAACAATATCAAGTTTTGATAAAAAAATTAAGACAGTGTAGCCAAATGATTGGAAATGAGTTCCTTACCGATAAATTTTAAAATTTTGGTCTTGATCTGGTCTCGTACCTGGCGGAAATATTGCAGGGTAGCCTCTTCGGAACCCTGAAAAGCGGCGGGGTCTGGTACGTACAGTTCTAATGAATGGTCGGTCAAAATATAATCGGGTATATGCGTTGAAATTTCTTCACATAAGGAAAGCACATAGTCAAAACGCTTATTCCGAAAGGTTTCAAACGGTTTGGCGGTTTGTCCGCTGATGTCAATATTGTCTTCTGCCATCACCTGCGCCGCTAGTGGATGCACACTAGCAGGAAAGAGCCCGGCGCTACAATATTGAGCTTTGCCAATACCGTAAAACTGTAGATAGGCTTCCGCCATTTGACTTCGGCAAGAATTACCAATGCACGCGACTAAAACTCGTTTCATGTAAAAAAATTACTAAGCGAATGTAAAGATAATTAACAATGGTTGAACAATCTTTTTTCTTTTCAAAAAAGACGTCCGAAAACAAAAATTTTTGAGCAATTCGTTTGATGAATAAGCGCGTTCTAAGAAAGACAAAGGTAAGGGCTATGCGTTTAAAATAAAAGTTAAATTCTTCTTTGTTTCACAAAATTTCATTCTTTCAAAAAAACAAGCTTTTTAACTTGCCATTCAAGCTTTTTATAAGCTGGTGGTCTCGCCTGGAATCGAACCAGGATCAAAAGTTTAGGAAACTTCTATTCTATCCATTGAACTACGAGACCGGAATCATTGACCATCAAAACAAATGTCAAAGTTAGAAAATGTCTTTTAGGCTAGAAAAGTTTGATAAAGAAACTTTTCCAGGTACAAAAAGGTTTTCTCGAATATTCACTGCGGCTGATTAAAAATAAATGACATGCCAAATCGCGATACCTGGCGCATTGTTATTGCCTTCGCCATTATTTACATAGTTTGGGGTTCGACATATCTGGTGAATTACTTTGCCATTCAAACCATCCCACCTATGTTGATGTCGGGGTCGAGATTTGTGGTAGCAAGTTCCATCATGTTTGGCATTGCAGGTATAATGAAGCTTCCAATGCCCACGAGGCGGCAGTGGCGCAACGGCATTATTTCTGGCATTTTGTTGTTGTCTATCGGTACTGGCGCAGTCGTGTGGGCAGAGCAATTTGTTGATACGGGCATTGCTGCACTCATTGTTTCTACTGATCCTTTGATTGTAGTTTTGTTGTTGTGGGCGATTCGCGGCATTCGCCCCAATTGGAACAGTGTGGCTGGAATATTTCTAGGTATCGTCGGGGTGATGTTATTGGTGCGCCAAGACACATTTTTAATGGATCAGCGCACTACCATTGGTATTCTGGTTATTTTTGGAAGCATTATGGCATGGGCGTATTCGATGATTTTTGTGAGTCAAGCCGATTTACCCAAATCCTCTGTGCTGGTCGCAGGTATGCAAATGTTGGCTGGAGGCATTTCTCTCTTATTGGCAAGTTTGTTAAGCGCTGAATATCAACAATTTGAGTGGAGCGCCGTTTCTACCAAATCTTTTTTATCCTGGTGCTATTTGTTGATTTTTGGCTCAGTTGTGGCATTTTCAGCATTCAATTATTTATTGGTTCGGGTTTCACCGGAGAAGGTTGCTACCAGCACTTACGTCAATCCGGTTGTTGCCGTTCTTTTAGGTTGGACGTTGAATGATGAGCAACTGACCGCTCAAACGCTTTTTGCGGCAGCCATCATGCTCACTGGTGTGTTTTTCATCAATACAAAATTTGGAAAAAAGTCTATACTTGTGCCAAAAAACGAAGAAAATTTGTAACGCTTATGACGCACTTTTGCCATGCGCCATAAGCAAGCTTTTTTATGCGACTTGTTTTAGCTTCAAACCTGGAATTTGAATGTCGGAGCGATGCAAATAAAGGGTAATGGCACACAGCACAAAAGTTGCTACTGCCAAAGTAAACAAACCACCTCCGTCGTTCTTGCCATCATATTCCAATACAATGCCTAGTTGGGTTAAATGTAAAAAAATAGCGCCGCTGATAATGCCGAGCCCCACCAAAGCGCCGATCCAAGCGGTACGCGGAATCAACAACAAAATAGCTGTAATCAACTCTACAACACCCAGCCCAATTCGACCGTAAGGCTCCAGCCCAAGTTGTCTGAAAATGTAAACGCTATCGGGATGCGCCGTGAATTTAAAAAACAGGGTTTGTAATAAAATAGCTGCCGCACCAATGCGCACTACCCAGGAAATAATTTTTGTGGTCTTATTCATCTTATTTTGATTTCAGGTAATAAAATTTCTATTTTTTAATAATATTTTTCCAATATTCGTCCCCTTTATTTAGCAATTCTTCCTCAGGTGTTTTATCCTTATTCCAATGATTAAGGGCGCTGTAAAAAGCCGTTTTATAAAAAAGCAACAAGCGTCCCTTACTTATTTTGTAAGATAAAGGATCCACCGCAACCTTGTCGCCGTTTTTGGCAATGGCTAATGCACACCAGCCGCCATAAGCAGGCTCGTATTTTGCCGGATTTTTAATAAAAGCCTGTTTATTCGCGTCATTTTTGAAATAGTAAGTTGCTCCATTATACGTGTAGCTGTAATTTTTGTTACCTTTTAATGGCTTATTTTCAGTAAAATAAGAAACTACATCATAGCCTTCGAGCGCTATTTTGTTTTGATCGAGGTTATAATGTTTTGTAGCATTATTTTGCCCTTGTAAATAATTTTGAGCAAAAATTACCAGTGCAAACAGCAAAAATGAAATCTTTCTGGTCATTTGAATTTTTTGCCACAAAGATGCAGCATCCCAAACCCTAAAAGTTGTTACGCCGGTTACATTTGGATGGCTTGAAATGTCGTTTTCGCGATGAATGCCATTATTCTTTTGCTTTATAAATAGCAGCGGGCATTGATTCTGTAGTTATCTATTGTCAATATGGTAAGTAAATTCATTCATCCTAAGTTTAGGATTTTTAATCATGTCAAAGAAAGGCGTTAAATATTTTATAATGGATTTTCTTTCCTCTTCTGGCAAAGCCGTCATATTATTACAAGCTTGTATAATAAGCGCTTCTTTTTCTAAAAAATATTGCACTGCAGCCCGCATGCCTTCCTCGTCGGTAAAATGGCTCACTAAGACGCGCTCACCCAAGTATTTCTGACCTACGCGCTCATCTGGCACCGCATACGATGCGCTCACAACCCCTGAATAATCAAAATCATAAGGTATAATTATTCTAAATCCATCCGTCAGTTTTTTTACAAGCGTTATATTATGTTGTGCTGCAATATTCCAGTCAACATTGCCAATCATATATTCAAATAATACCATTTTATTATAAATAGATGGCTGTAATTCAGAGATATTTTCAATTATTTTTTCGCTTTTCCGACAGTTGGTTCGAGATGCCATCGCTTCCTCATTTTCTATCAGCATACCATACTCATCTGCATAAAGTTGCCCTTCTGCATCCAAATATTTTACATGTAGCAGTTGCGCTCTCAAGCTATATTCACTAATGATATTATACAATTGGTAAACAAGAAGTTCTTTTATTACTTGACGATCATTGTTTTTTACATTTATGCAGTGTGTCACCATTTTTAGATCGTCAAATGCAGGATCAAAATGTTCTTTTTTTAGGGCATTTTTATTAAAATCTAATTTCAAAGGAGGAAAAGTACAGACTTTGAGTCGTAATTTGCCGCGGGTTTTCACCTCAATTGCACGTTGAATAGCAGAACCATCGGGGCGCTGGTACGAAATAGTGGCGGGAAACTCCTCTCGCTTTTCTTTTTGACGAATTAATTTTTTACAATCAAATTGTAATGTAATATCCACAATTTGATCTGGTTGGTAAAAATCTTCAAAAATGGATTGTAACTTAGTGGTGTCGCTCGCAGCAAGCGTCCCAACAATAAAAAAAGAGAGACAAACAATGGTAAGGAGGCGATTCATGTTTGGGTTTTATTTTTGCGCCAAAGATAATGGAAAATAAGCTGGGCGACCCGATTAATTCGACAATGGGCTTGTTTTTTAAGACAATGATTTTCAATAAATTACTAAGCCAACTTCATAAATAAAATAAAATGAATATCGAAGAATTTCAGGCTTACTGCATTTCAAAAAAAGGAGTGGAAGAAACATTTCCTTTTGATGAAACGACTTTAGTATTTAAAGTAATGGGTAAAATGTTCGCCATCACTGGCTTGGACAATCCTGAATTTACCGTCACGCTCAAATGCGACCCGGATCGCGCCATCGAACTGCGCGAGCAGCACCCGGAAATTGTGCCTGGCTACCATACCGATAAAAAGCACTGGAACACCGTTTCTTTCGAGGGCAGCCTGGATGATGCTTTTTTATGCGAATTAATTGACCACTCTTATGATATGGTTGTAAATAAATTTCCTAAAAAATTAAAATTGGAGTGGGAGCAATTGTAGAAGTCGGAAGTTGGAAATCGGAAGCCGGAAATGTTGATGCTACGCTCTTTTAAAACTAAATAATAAACGTGGAAGTTTTAAATAATAAAAATAATTATCGTAAAACATATTTAATTGTAGGTCAAGGGATTGCAGGGACTTTGTTGAGTTATTTTTTATTAAAAGCTGGGCAGGATGTAATCGTTGTTGACGATCATCATAATGGCTCGTCTTCCAAAGCGGCGGCGGGTATTATTAATCCCATTACCGGCAGACATTATGTAAAATCATGGCGGATTGATGAATTATTACCATTTGCTACGCAAACGTATCATGATTTGGAAGAGTTATTACAAATTCAAATTTACACACCGCGCAATGTCATTCGTACTTTTGCCAATGTAAAGGAGGAAAACGACTGGCTTGCCCACAGCGCTCAGCCTGGATATGAAAAATACGTCGCCGACCACGCCGATATTGGCAATTATAAAGATAAAACCACGCCCGCTTTTGGCTATGGCGAAGTGCAGCACGGTGCGCAGGTGAATCTCCCACTGTTAATTTCGCAGTTTCGCAATTTCTTAATTTCTAACCATCAAATTATTGAAGAATCATTTGATTATGAACAACTTGTAATTAAAGAAAAAAACATTTATTATAAAGATATTACCGCCGATAAAATAATTTTTTGCGAAGGCGCGAAGGCTAAAGAAAATCCTTATTTTAATTATTTACCTTTTCAAGGCGACAAAGGCGAGGCTTTAATCGTGCGCATTCCCGGTGCCGGATTTGAAAAAATGCTCAAGCAGCAGATTTTTATTGTGCCCCTCGGAAAAGATGAGCTTTATTGGATTGGCTCTACTTACAATCCCCGTTATATTGATGATTTACCTTCCGAAACCGGCAAAAGCTATTTACTCCAACATTTACAACATTTACTAAAAGTTCCGTTTGAAATTATAGACCATGTTGCTGCCGTGCGACCCACCGTGCGCGACCGCCGCCCTTTCCTCGGCTTGCATCCGCAATTCCCACAACTCGCTATTTTTAATGGCTTGGGCACCAAAGGTTCTTCCCTCGGACCATTTTTTGCGCATCATTTTATGCAATTTCTGCTTGGGCTGCATCCTTTGGATGAAACGGTAAATATTCAAAGGTTTGTCTGAATGAGGTTGCTTGTGATTGTAAATCAAAATCAGTAAAATCAAATAAATCACTTTAATCAAGGTTCAGACATTTCCTGTGACAAAAAAATCACATTAAAACGCAATATTTCCCGACTATTTAACCTTTCAATTACGCGGAACTTGTATTGAAAACAAAGTATATAAAAATGAAGAAATCCCTGCTATTTTGTTTGACGATATTGGCATTTCAACCCCTTTTTGCACAAAATAACAAAACGATGCCGCCTTATAATAAGGATACTTACGAGCAGCAATGGAAACGCATTGATTCGCTCGAAAACGAAGGCTTGCCCCAATCGGCGCTGGCGGAAGTGACGCAGCTGTACGAACGCGCCCGGCGCGACAATAACCCGACGCAGTTGGTTAAAACGCTGATTTTCAGAGAGAAATATCAGTCGCAACTGGAAGAAGACGGCGATGTAAAATCTATCCAGCGGCTGCAAACGGAAATCGCGCAGGCAGATTTTCCAGTAAAACCCATTTTACAATCATTGCAGGCGGAAATGTACCGGCGCTACGCCGAGCAAAATAGCTGGAAATTCAGAGATCGGACGACCGTTGCCGAAGCAAATCCGGAAGATATTTCGACCTGGAGTCTGGAGCAACTGTTGAATGAAAGCTCCAAATTATATTTGACTTTCTTTCAATACGAACAATTGAATAATGTACCACTCGTTGAATTTCAAACAATTACCAAAGAAGGTAAAAATGCCGAAGGACTTTGGACGAGTTTATACGATTTGCTGGCGCACCGTGCCATTGAGCATTTTACAAATGAAACGAGCTATCTGACCGAGCCGGTGTATCAATTCAATATCAACGATCCAGGCGTTTTTGAAAATGCCAGCCGTTTTGTGAATTGGAATTTTAAAACGCAGGATACCAGCTCTTTTAAATATCAGGCGTTGTTGTTATTTCAAAATGTTTTGAAGCAGCATTTGAATGATAAAGATCCGAAAGCCTTCATTGACGTGGATTTGAAGCGGCTGGAGTTTGCAAGAAATTCAGCGGTGTTACCCAATAAAGATGCGTTGTATGAAGCGGCACTAAATGAATTATTGATACGATATAAAAAACAGCCTGCTGCGGCAGAAATTGCTTTCAAAATTGCCAGTTTGCGGTATGAAGAAGGCTTGAAATATGATCCGGCTAATCCCGAAACAGAACAGTATCGTTTGAAATTCAAAGTTGCAAAAGCTTTGTTGGACGAGATTATCAAAGATTATCCCAAAACTTTTGGTGCGAAACAAGCGGAGTACCTGCGCTCGGAAATTCTGCGCAAGGCGCTTTCCGCGAATGTGGAATTGGTGAATTTACCGGAGCAGCCGATCCTTGCCAAGATTGATTTTCGCAATGTGCCGAAAGCTTTTTTTGAAATCGTAAAATTGAGTGATAAGGACCTGGAAGCCTTTGAAAAAGCGGGCTACGATTCGGGCAAACGGATTGAATTATTTAACAAATTAAAACCGGTTAAATCCTGGTCGCAAAATCTACCCGATGACGGCGATTTTCAAAATCACAGCGTCGAAATCGCCGTGGACAAATTGCCCCTGGGTTATTATGCATTATTAGCGTCTGATAATCAGCAGTTTAAAACCGAAGGCGGCGCGGCGGGTTATCTGCTGTTCCAGGTTTCCAACCTTGGTTATTTTCACAAGCAATACCAGACTGGCAATCACGAGTTTGTGATCGTGCATCGCAACACGGGCGAGCCATTGGAAGGCGTGCAACTCGAAATTTTCAAAACTTCTTACGATTACAGCGGTGGACAAAGTCAGCGGCGTCGGCAGACTGCCGGCAAATTCACCAGCGATAAAGAAGGTTTCGTGCGTCCTAAAGTGCCGCAAAATGCGCAGTATGAAATTGAATTGAGAAAAGGGGACGACCGACTGTTGCCGGAAAACAATTATTACACGGGCACTTATTTCAATGAACCGCGCGGCGAGCAATTCACGTATTTCTTCACCGATCGCAATATTTATCGCCCCGGTCAGACCGTTTATTTCAAGGTGCTTGCCATCGAACGGACGACCGACGGTATGCCCCGAATTTTACCAAATGAGGAAATTATCGTCACCTTCCGTGATGCCAATGGTCAGGAAATCAGTGCGTTAGAGTTGCGTACAAATGCTTATGGCACCGCGAATGGCACTTTCAAAGCGCCGGAAGCGGGCATGCTAGGGCAAATGAGTCTGATGTCGAGTGTGGGCGGCAGCCAGCAGTATTTCCGGGTCGAGGAATACAAACGCCCGAAGTTTGAAGTTGTCATGCAGCCAATGGAAAAGGGCTACGCGCTCGGCGATTCCGTAACGGTCAAAGGCAGCGCCAAAGCTTACGCGGGCAGCAATGTCGATAACGCGACCGTGCGCTACCGCGTGGTGCGCGAGGTGAGCTTCCCCTGGGAACCTTGGTGGATGTGGCGGCGCGGCGGCTATCCTGGCGTGCGGGAAACGATGGAAATTGCCAACGGCGAGCTGACTACTGATGCGAATGGTGAATTCAGCATTACCTTCCCGGCAGTGCCGGATTTGTCGATTGATAAAAACCGGAATCCGTTGTTTAGCTTTCATGTTATTGCCGATGTGATTGATATTACGGGAGAAACGCATACCGGCGAAAAATATGTGAATCTGAGTGAGTTGACCTTACAGGCGAATCTGGAATTTCCAAATTCTGTGGATCGGCAGGAATCGCCGTTGTTGAAAATTCGTACCACGAATCTCGAAGGACAACCTGTACCGGCACAAGGCACGATCACCATCCATCGCCTGAATGCGCCGGATCGCACGTTTATCGAGCGCTATTGGGAAAAGCCGGATTGCTACCTTTTGACGCAAGCCCAGTTTTATCAGGCGTTTCCGCACTTGCCATTCAAGGATGAAAACGAGCCGCAAAATTGGGCGAAAGCCAATCAGGTGTACACCACCGAATTTAATACGGCGAATGTGGACTCCGTCGCGTTCAATCTGAATAATTGGGAGGTTGGTCATTATCAAATCACCTTGACCACTCAAGATAAAAATGGCAAACCGATTGAGGTGAAGCAATTATTCACCTTGTACGATGCAGCAGCCAAGCGCATTCCAGCGCATACCTTGCAATGGAACCAACCGGAGAAAACGACTTATCAACCCGGCGAGCAGGCAAAATTTTATTTTGCAAGCTCGGAAAACAATTTGCATTTGTTGCTGGAAACCAACAGCCGTGCGCGTAAACCAGCGCCTGAGTGGTTAGTGGTAAACAATTGGCAAACAGTCAATTACGATGTGCAGGAAGGCGACCGGGGCGGTATGGAATATCGTGCAGCGTTTGTCAAATACAATCGCTTTCAGGTTTTTAATCAAATGATTCAAATTCCCTGGTCGAATAAAGAATTGGCGATTGAATACGGTACCTTCCGCGATAAATTGCTGCCCGGAGCCGAGGAAGAATGGCGCATCAAAATCAGCGGCTCGGAAAAAGAGCGCGTCGCGGCGGAAGTCGTGGCGACCATGTACGATGCCTCACTCGATGCCCTGGCGGGCGCGCATAGTTGGCAGATGAGCATTTATCCATATTTCTACCCCGATTGGAGCGGTTGGAATTCGGATGTGTTCACCTATCGAACGCTGGAATTGCGGGCGATCAAATGGCAGCCGCGCGTGGAAAATGTGTATCGGGTGTATCCGAGTTTGAATACGTTTCAGATGTATTTTGGAGGTGTCTATGGACGTGAAATGGCGCAAATGAGTATGATGACGACTCGCTCGGCGGCACCGGCAGGAGGGGCACCACCACCTCCGCCAGCACCTGTTGCAGAAGAAGCACTGGCTTATGATAGCGCTGCAATGAATGAAACAGTTGTGACCGGCTATGGTACGAAATCAAAAAAGGCGGATGGAAGCGAGGAATCAGAAGAACAGGCACCCCAAGTTCCCCAACCCGTCCGCACCAATCTCAAAGAAACCGTCTTTTTTATGCCTGAATTGCAAACCGACGCCGATGGCAATGTCATTTTGAAATTTAAGATGAATGAAGCTCTGACGCGCTGGAAATTCCTGGCGTTTGCGCATACCACCGATTTAAAAATTGCGACTTCGCAAAAAGAAGTAGTGACGCAGAAGGATTTGATGGTACTGCCCAATGCGCCGCGTTTTGTGCGCGAGGGCGATGTGATCGAATTTACCGCCAAGGTGAGCAATCTGAGCGAGCAAAAACTCAGCGGCACCGCGCGTTTGCAATTGTTTGATGCCTTGACGAATCAGCCGGTGGATAATTTATTGGCGAATAATAATTCAACTTTAAACTTCACTACAGAAACAGGTCAATCCGCGCCGTTATCCTGGAAATTGACGATTCCGCAGGGGCGCGTGCAGGCGCTGACGTATCGCGTGACGGCGCAGGCGGGCAGCTTCTCGGATGGTGAAGAAAGTACCATTCCCGTTTTGACCAATCGTATGCTGGTGACGGAAACCATGCCCTTGCCGGTGCGCGGCGGTCAAACGGCGACGTACAATTTTACCAGCCTGGCGAATGCTCGCCAATCAAATACCCTTCAGCATCAGCAAGTTACATTAGAATTTACGTCTAATCCGGCGTGGTACGCGGTGCAGGCTTTGCCTTATTTGATGGAATTTCCATACGAGTGTACCGAGCAGATTTTCAATCGTTATTATGCGAATGCACTGGCGACTTCCATTGCCAACCGCTACCCGAAAGTGCGCAATGTCTTTGAAAGTTGGAAAAATACGGACGCGTTGGCAAGCAATCTGAGTAAAAATCAGGAATTAAAAACCGCCTTGCTCGAAGAAACGCCCTGGGTGCTCGCCGCCCAAAACGAAGCCCAGCAGAAGCAAAACATTGGCTTGCTTTTCGACCTCGTGCGCATGAGCGAAGAGCGATTGGTGAACCTGACCAAACTCGCCGAGCGGCAGTATGAATCGGGCGCTTTCCCTTGGTTTTCCGGCGGACCAGACAATTGGTATATGACGCAATATATTTTGGAAGGTATCGGACACCTCGACCACCTTGGCGTGGAGGAATTGAGTAAGGATCAAAACGCGATGCGAATTGCCCAAAAAGGTGTTGGATACATTGATAATCAGGTGAAAAAACATTATGCAGAATTAGAATTGCAGGTGAAAAATGAGCAAACGAAGTGGGACGACGATCATTTAGATAATATTGTTATCCATTATTTATATACTCGTTCTTTCTTTAATCAATATCAACAGGATGCTGATTTACAGAAGATTATAAATTATTATCTGGATCAATCTGAAAAACATTGGTTGAAAAAAGGCTTGTACGAACAAGGCTTGCTGGCAATGGCACTTTTGGAAAACAATCGTCGTCCGGCAGCGGAAAAAATTGTCAAATCCTTGAATGAGCGTGCTTTACGCAGTGAAGAACTCGGCATGTATTGGAAATACAACAATGGCTGGTGGTGGCATCAAATGCCGATTGAAACCCACGCGCTGATGATCGAAGTATTTTCCAGTTTGTCAAACGATCCAAAAACTGTAGATGAACTTCGTTTATGGTTGTTGAAAAACAAACAAACCAATAATTGGGAAACCACAAAAGCCACAGCAGCAGCGGTTTACGCATTATTAGTAAATGAAGACAACTGGCTGACCGAAGCCAATCCGGTGCAAATTACCTTCCCAAATGTGAAGAAAAATGTATATGAAGATGAAATTGCGGTGGCACAGCGCAGCGCTGAGGCGGGTACAGGTTATTTCAAAACGTCATGGGGCGCTACGGAAGAATTGAGCAATTACAGCAAAGTAAAAGTGAAAAATCCGAATAAAAATGTGGCTTGGGGCGCGATGTATTGGCAATATTTTGAAGATTTAGACAAGATCAAGTCGTTCAAAGAAACGCCCTTAAACCTTGTAAAACAGGTATTTAGAGAAGAAAATACCGAGCAGGGACCCGAACTTCGCACCATCACCGAGCAATCGTCGCTGGAACCGGGCGACAAACTCATCGTTCGCATCGAGCTGCGCGTGGATCGCGATATGGAATACATCCACTTGAAAGACATGAGAGCTAGCGGTTTAGAACCTATGAATGTGCTGAGTCAATATAAATGGCAAGGCGGCTTGGGCTATTACGAAAGCACCCGCGACGTAGCGACGAATTTCTTCATGGACTACCTGCCGAAAGGCACTTACGTCTTTGAATATCCGCTGCGCGTGACGCACAAAGGCAATTTCTCCAACGGCATCACGAGCGTGCAGTGCATGTACGCACCGGAGTTTTCGAGCCATTCGGAGGGCATGCGGATTAAGGTGGAATAATGGTACACTGATTTTATAAGATGATTAGATTTTCACTGATTTTATTAAATGAAGTGTGGCATATTTCAAAAATATGCCACACTTATTATATGCCGTATTAAGTTAAAACACTTATTTCGCTGAATTTCATAATAAATCATAAACATCCTAAAAATCAGTGTACCATACAATCAAAAAGGGAACGAACTACCTGTCCGCTCCCTTTTTTATCCGCCATAGCCTCGGCGAAGGAGGATTACTGCACGTACTTCACAATCGCCTCAAACGTCTCTGGATTATTCATTGCCAAATCCGCTAACACTTTCCTGTTGAGTTGTACATCGCTCTGCTGCAATTGATGGATGAATTTGGAGTAATAAATCCCGTGCATCCGCGTAGCGGCATTGATACGAGCGATCCACAGACGGCGGAAGGCGCGTTTCTTCAGTTTGCGGTGCTCATACGCGTAACGCATTGCACGCTCAACAGCGTTTTTCGCTACGGTATAAACATTTCTGCGGGCACCAAAATAGCCCTTCGCTGCTTTTAAGATTTTTTTGCGTCGCTTTCTGGACGCCACAGCGTTCACTGAACGTGGCATATTTTACTTTGTTTTAGTGCAACACAGGGGTTTTTATATTATTCATTTTATTTTTTTATTTGAGGTTGGCTCACAACGTCAAATTATAAATAAATAAAAAATAAAAAAACACTTTATTCCTGTGCTCTCGTTAAAAAATTAGATAACTAACAGTTTTTTCACGCGCTTGTAGTCGGCATCACTTACGAATGCGTCCTGTGCAAGGCGGTTTTTCCGCTTATTCGAGCGGTTACTCAATAAGTGCGAGGTGTTCGCCGAGCGGTGCTTGATTTTACCCGAGCCCGTCACTTTGAAGCGCTTTTTCGCACTGGAGTGGGTCTTCATCTTTGGCATAATACTGCTTTTTAAAAGGACTGCAAAGATACAGAAAAATCTGAAAAACGAAACGAGAAATCAGAAAAGTTTCTTGAAAATCCTATTTTGGGCGTGTCCCCCGATCGCCCTAAATCGTACAGTTTCAAAAATAAAATAGGAATTGGGCTGTCGGGGGTCGGGCTATCCGCTCTTTCCGGCAGCCCCATCCCTCCAAATCCCCCAAAAGGCGCTAAGGCTGCCGGAACCGCTTCTATCCCTCACGCGGTACCACGTTTTCAAATCTAAATGCCGTTCTCATAACTGAAATCGTTTTCTTTTTTCTAATCTTCCATCAACTTTATATGAAAATAGGTTCATATTTACCTAACTAATCATGTTGTTTAGTAAAAAGTTAAAAAACACGCTTTTTTTTTAATAAAACTTGACGATTCGCTAAAACCACATTAGCTTTGCTTCAATATTCATGCAGTTACTCATCTTGAACGCTCTAACCGCTCGAAAAACCAGTTTTGAAGATTTAATTTAATATAACCCATTGATTATGCTTGTTTCCGAACAATCACTGGATGTCTTGCGCATCGAGCTGAACGGTTTTGATATTACCCAATCTTTAGCTTATCTGGCGAATCACTTCCCCGGAAAGGTGGTCTTTTCTACTAGCTTTGGTATTGAAGATCAGGTTATAACGCATTTTATATTTCAAAATAAATTACCGATCCGTGTTTTTACACTCGATACGGGTCGCCTTTTCCCGGAAACGTATTCTACCTGGTCGCGCACGCTCGAAGTGTATAATCAATCCATCGAATCTTATTATCCGAATGAAGTTGATTTACAGACTTTTGTAAGCCAAAAAGGTCCAAATAGCTTTTATGAATCGGTTGACAATCGAAAAACCTGCTGCCATATTCGCAAGGTTGAACCCTTGAATCGCGCCCTGCAAGGTCAATCGATTTGGATCACCGGCATTCGTGCAGAACAATCCGCTAATCGATTGGATATGAGTAATTTAGAATGGGACGCGGCGCATCAATTGATTAAATTCCACCTGATTTTTGACTGGTCATTCGACGAAGTCAAGACTTTTGTAAATAAAAACGGCATCCCGTATAACCCCTTGCACGATAAAGGTTTTGTAAGCATCGGCTGTGCGCCTTGTACGCGTGCGATTCGCCCCGGCGAAGATTTCCGCGCGGGGCGTTGGTGGTGGGAAGATGCGTCGAAGAAGGAATGCGGATTGCATGAATCGGCAGTTGGCAATATGCAGTCGGCAGTGTGACCAAAAGAAAATCAGTATCAACCAGTTGCATCATAAAAATCAGTGTCCCACTAAATTATAAGGGAAAGTCTGGCATCTGGCATCTAAAAATCTGGCATCCAAAAATATGAATAACTACCAATTAGATTATCTCGATTTACTCGAAGCCGAAGCGATTCACATTATGCACGAGGTGGCAGGGCAATTTGATCGTCCGGCGCTGCTGTTTTCGGGCGGCAAGGACTCGATCACCTTGGTACACCTGGCTTTGAAGGCTTTTCGTCCCGGCAAATTCCCGTTTCCGCTGGTGCATATTGATACCGGTCATAATTTTCCCGAAGTGCTGGAATTCCGGGATCAGCTGGCGGCGCAAATTGGTGAAAAACTCATCGTGCGCAAGGTCGAAGATTCGATCAAAAAGCATAAACTAAAAGACCCAAGCGGCAAGTATCCGAGCCGAAACCCGCTCCAGACCTACACTTTGCTCGATACGATTGAAGAATTTGAATTTGACGCTTGCATCGGTGGCGCTCGACGCGACGAGGAAAAAGCCCGTGCCAAAGAGCGCATTTTTAGTCACCGCGATGAATTTGGTCAATGGAATCCAAAAAATCAGCGCCCGGAATTGTGGAATATTTACAACGGTAAAATCCGCAAAGGCGAGAATATCCGGGTGTTTCCGATTTCCAACTGGACCGAATTGGACGTGTGGAATTACATCCGCCGTGAAAACATTACATTGCCTTCTATTTATTACACGCATCAACGCGAATGTGTGGAACTGTCTGGCGGTCAATTACTTGCAGTGACGCCTTTTATTACAATTGATCCTGAAGATGTAATAATTGAAACCGAAGTGCGCTTCCGTACGGTGGGTGACGCGACTTGTACCGCCGCCGTGCGCAGTGAAGCCCGCTCGATTGATGATATTATTCAAGATATTATTCATACGAAAACCTCCGAACGCGGTGCCACCCGCATTGACGACCGCATCTCGGAAGCAGCGATGGAAGACCGGAAAGTGAATGGATATTTTTAAATTATTTATTATTTGACATTTATTATTTGACGTTATGTGTTTCACTAAATAAAAATATCAATATTTTATAAAATTGCCGAATAAGTAATAAAAAATAAATAACTGTCAACGTCACATTGGAACGTCAAATAAAAAATAAAAAATTATAAAATAAGACAATGGATTTACTACGATTTATAACCTGCGGCAGTGTGGATGATGGCAAAAGCACCTTGATTGGACGCTTATTATTTGATAGTCAGGCAGTTTCATCTGATATTTTAGAGACAATTGAACGCCAGAGCCGCAACGTGCCGAACGGTTCGATTGATTTATCCTTATTGACAGATGGTTTACGTTCAGAGCGCGAACAAGGCATTACCATTGATGTCGCGTATAAATATTTTACCACGCCGCGCCGCAAATTCATCATCGCCGATGCGCCGGGGCACGTGCAATACACGCGCAACATGGTCACGGGCGCGTCGAATGCGGATTTGGCGATTATTCTCGTCGATGCACGCAATGGGGTGGTGGAGCAAACCCGTCGCCATTCTATGATTGCGTCGCTGCTGGGCATTCCGTACGTGGTGGTGTGTATCAATAAAATGGATTTGCTCGGTTATTCTGAAAATAGATATAATGAAATTGTAAGTGATTATCAAGAATTAGCAAAATCATTACATTTTAAGCATGTTGAATTCATTCCGGTGAGTGCCTTGGCGGGTGATAATGTAGTCGAAAAATCCGAAAATACGCCTTGGTATGAGGGTTTGCCACTGTTGGAATTGTTGGAAACCGTTGAAATTGAATCAGATAAAAATTTGAATGAGGCGCGTTTTCAGGTGCAATACGTGATTCGACCAAAAAATGATGAACTGCATGATTATCGGGGTTATGCCGGTCAAATTCAAAGCGGTATTTACAAAGTCGGCGATCAAGTCACCGTTTTCCCGTCGGGATTGAGTTCTGAAATCACTGCCATCGAAGTGAATCAGCAGCAAGTATCAGAAGCTTTTGTCAATCAACCGGTTGTGCTGCATTTAAAAGATGATTTAGACATTAGTCGCGGTAATTACATTGTAAAATCCAATAATACGCCCACCGTTTCTCAAGATTTAGACGCGATTTTGTGTGTAACTGATGCTGCCAGTTTTAATATTGGCTCCAAATTATTATTACAACATAATAGCGCCACGGTAAAATCCATTGTAAAAGAAATTTATTACCAATTGGATGTAAATAATTATCATAAAATTGAAAATCCAGAAGCAGTTAAACTAAATGATTTAATCAAAGTGAAGCTGCGCACGGCGGAACCCATTGCTTATGATGCGTATCATAAAAATCGGAAAACCGGCGCTTTTATTTTAGTAAATGAAAATACCGGAAATACAGTGGCGGCAGGAATGCTGGAAGAGGCATCAGCGTAAATCACCAACATCATAAAAATCAGTGTACTATTTATGAATATAAAATCTAAACTCACAATAATTGGCGCTGGTCTAGGCGACCCGGAATTGCTGACAATCAAGGGATTACAAGCTTTACAATCGGCTGATGTAGTGCTGTATGATGCACTGGTGAATCCTGAGTTATTACAGCACGCGCCCAAAGCATTACATCTTTATGTTGGCAAACGTCGTGCGCATAAAGCTTATTCACAATCAGAAATCAATCAGATGATTGTCGAATTCGCGCAATCGCACGGACACGTGGTGCGCCTGAAAGGCGGCGATCCTTTTGTATTTGGTCGCGGTTATGAAGAGATGGAATTTGCGCAAGCATATCATATTAATACTGAATACATTCCGGGAATTTCTAGCTCAATTGGCGTGCCGGGTTTGGCAGGCATTCCGGTGACGCATCGCAACCTGAGCCGCAGTTTTTGGGTAGTAACTGCTACGGCGTCCGACGGCTCCTTATCGCCTGATATTCAACTCGCTGCGCAATCCGATGCAACGGTGGTGGTGTTGATGGGTTTGTCTAAATTAAATGATATTGTAGAAATTTTTAAAGTAAATGGAAAATCAGAATTGCCGGTAGCGGTATTACAAGATGGCTCGTTACCGACAGCGAAAAACGTATTTGGAACGGTAGCTTCTATTGTGCAATTAGCTGAAAATGAGCAAGTTGCATCTCCGGCAGTGATCGTGCTGGGCGAAGTGGTGGGCTTACAATTTAAAACAATTGAAACGCTTTTGGAAGTAAATGTTGCTTAGGTTCTCGGTGATTTCTGCGGAAATCTGCGAAAAAAATCCGTGTACATCTGCGAGAAACAAAAATATAATATCGTGAAAACATTAGAATCCGTCTTCGGGGTTGACCCCAATCTGCTGAAAAAAATTGCAACTGATACCTCTGACCAGCAAAAGCTCTGGCTCAGCGGCTATTTGTATGGCTTGTACGCGGCATCACAGCAAAGCGACAAGGCTTTTGTGACGCCCATCGAAGCACCTGTAAATCAGGTAGTTGAAAAACCTTTGATTACCATATTATATGGTTCGCACACGGGCAATAGCAAAAATATTGCAAAAAAAGCGGCGGAACGTATTCAAAATCAGGGGTTTGTGGTCACGCTGATGGATATGAATGATTATGCCGTTAAAAAATTAAAAGACGAAAAAGTAATATTAGCTATCGTAAGTACGCATGGCGAAGGCGATCCACCCGTTTCTGCCGAAACATTATATGAATTTATTCACTCGGCGCGTGCCCCGAAATTAAATCATGTGAAATTTGCGGTGCTGGCGTTGGGCGATAAAAGTTATGTTCAATTTTGTCAAACGGGGATTGATTTTGATACACAATTTGAAAAATTGGGCGCGACCCGATTGGTGGATCGAATTGATTGTGACGTTGATTTTCAGGAAGATGCAGATCGCTGGCTGGACAATGTGATTGTTAAATTGGAGGCGGAAACACCAAAGGTTAATCATAATGGCGTAAATGGCAATGGCGCTTATGTAATAACACAACCCGCTGTCGCTGTTGAATCAAAATATAATCGGAAAAATCCATTTGATGCATCGGTTTTAGAAAAAATTCAATTAAATGGTCGTGGCTCCACCAAAGAAACGTGGCATGTGGAAGTATCACTGGAGGATTCTAATTTATATTATAAACCCGGCGATTCTTTAGGAATTCTCCCCGAAAATGCACCGGAACTCGTTGGTTTGGTTTTGAAAAATACTGGTTTAAATGATTCAGAATCAGTTGATTGGAATGGTTTTAAGAAGTCACTGCACGATATTTTAACCTATGATATTGAGTTAAATTTATTATCAAGAGATGTAATAGAAAAGTGGAGTCAGAAATCGCAAGATTCAAAACTCGTGGAATTTCTGTCGAATCCTGTTGCTTTGCGCGATTATGTCTATGGGCGTGATGTAGCCGATTTATTATATGATTTTCCGGTGCAGTTTGATCCTCAAGAGTTTATAACAACTTTAAAAAAATTGCAACCGAGGTTATATTCATTAGCATCGAGTTTAAATTTTGCGCCGGAGGAAGCGCATCTCACGATTGGTGCGGTTCGCTACGAAAATTTTGGTCGCAAACGCACGGGTACAGCTTCGACTTTTATTGCAGATAACGTTCCCATCGGTCAGTCACTCAAGGTTTTTGTTGAAAAAAATGAATATTTTAAGTTGCCACAAGATGCTGATACTCCGATTATTATGATTGGTGCGGGCACAGGCGTAGCGCCTTTCCGCGCGTTTGTGCAGGAGCGCGAGGTGCAGGGGGCAAATGGCAAATCCTGGTTATTCTTTGGCAATCCGCATTTTACAACCGACTTTTTATACCAAACCGAATGGCTGCAAGCTTTGAAAAAAGGCAATCTGACCAAACTAAATGTCGCGTTCTCCCGCGATCAGAAAGATAAAATGTATTGTCAGCATAAATTATTGAAACACAGACGCGAAGTATTCGATTGGCTGGAAAATGGCGCTCATTTTTATGTTTGCGGTGATAAAAATAAATTAGCACCCGATGTAGAGGCGGCGTTATTACAAATTGTAAGTAAAGAAGGTGGATTGAATGATGAGAAAGCGCTGGAATATGTAAAGAATTTGAAAAAACAGCGGAGATATTTAGAGGATGTGTATTGATTATTATAAAAGTAAGATTTTGTATAATAATATAGGCTGGCAAAAGTGCTAGTTTTTAGTGATTAAAATCATCTCTTGCTTTCCGAGTCTGCATGAAAATTGCAATAAAAAAATTATGGAAAAGGCAAAGATGATGTTTGTATTGGTGCTGGTTTTTGCAATGCTTGAATTGTCAGCGCAGAAAGAAATAACGGTAGGAGAGGAGTCGTGGTTGGGTTTTTTAACGCAAACGCGATTGACCGAAAAATGGGGGATTTGGCTGGATGCGCATTATCGGATGAAGGGTCATTTTATGGAAAATGCTTCGCTATTCATTGTAAGACCTGGAATTACATATTATATCAATAGTGATGTAAGATTGACAACAGGTTATGCATATTTGGATTTGTATCCTGCAGAAGGGCATGAAAATGTGACACAACCCGAACATCGCATCTGGCAGCAATTGCAATGGTACACGAAATATGATAAAATCCGCTTGATGCAGTGTATAAGATTAGAGGAAAGATTTAAGCATAAAATATTGAATGACGATGAATTAGCAAATGGATACAATTTTAATTACCGAGCGAGATATAATTTACAAATGATGGTGCCGCTCACAAAAAAAGGATTTGCTCCGGGTGGTTGGCAGGCAGCGGTCGGTGATGAAATATTAATCAGTTTTGGTAAAAAAGTCGTGTATAATTATTTTGATCAGAATCGATTTTTTATAGGAATGGTGTATCCATTTACTAATCATAATCAAATTAGCGCCGGATATGTCAATTTATTTCAACAATTATCTAGCGAAAATAAGTATAAGCAGTTACACATGATACGGATATTTTATTTCCACAATTTTGATTGGCGTAAATAGTTCGCCCATACAAATTCATAATTATGTCCGAAGAAAAAAAATTATCCGAAGTTGAATACATTAAATCCAAGAGTAATCTGTTACGCGGAACACTTTTGGAAAGCCTTGATAATGAGGTGACTGGCTCGATTGCGGCAGATGATACTCAGTTAATTAAATTTCATGGTTCGTATCAGCAACATGACCGTGATCTCGAAAGCGAGCGTAAGCGCCAGAAATTAGAACCATTATACTCCTTTATGATACGCATCCGCGTGCCGGGCGGCGTCGTGACACCCCAGCAATGGCTGCGTTTGGACGAATTGGCGGAACAGTACGGCAGCGGCACGTTAAAATTAACCACGCGTCAGGCGATACAATTACATGGCATATTAAAAAAAGATTTACAAAAAACCATTCAAGGTTTTAATGCGGTGTTAATGGATAGCTTCGCCGGCTGTGGGGATGTAAATAGAAATGTAATGTGCAATCCGAATCCGAGTCAGTCGCGCATCCACGCACAGGCGTATGAGGATGCAGCATTGATTTCGGCTCATTTAACACCTAAAACCAATGCGTATCATGAAATTTGGTTAGCCCCCCTCCTGTCCCCCCCAGAGGGGGATGATTCCGTGCAGGCATTTACGGAAAAAGGAGAGGAAGTCGCGAGCGCCCCCCTTGGGGGGGATGGGGGGGCTGAAGAACCAATTTATGGACGGACTTATTTACCGCGTAAATTTAAAATTGCCATTGCGATTCCGCCGTATAATGATACCGATATTTACTCGAATGATATTGGCTTGATTGCCATTGAAAAAAATGGGGAATTAATAGGATATAATATTGTGGCGGGCGGCGGTTTGGGCATGACTTTCGGTATGCCCGAAACCTATCCAAGACTGGCGAGTCGCTTGGGTTTTGTGCGTCGGGAAAATATTATAAAAGCCGTTGAAAGCATTGTAACGATTCAGCGCGACTGGGGCAACCGGGAAAACCGCAAGCTGTCGCGGATGAAATATACCATCGATCACGTTGGTTTAGAGACGTTTACGGAAGAGTTGGAACAACGGATGGGCTTTAAATTAGAACAGATTGCGCCTTATTTATTTACCCGTTCGGGGGATGTGTTTGGCTGGTCGCATAATATAGATGGAAGTCATAATGTGATGCTCTTTATTGAAGGAGGACGAGTAAAAGATACCGAGAATTATTTACTAAAAACGGCGTTGCGTAAAGTTGCGGAAATCCATGATGGTGATTTTTTAGTAACCGGTAATCAAAACCTGCAAATTCGTGGCATTTCCGAAAAAAATAAGCTCGTCATTCAATTATTATTAGATCATTATAAAGTCTTACCAGAATTAAATAAATCAGGATTAAGATTAAACTCCATTGCTTGTGTGGCGCTGCCAACCTGCTCGCTGGCGTTTGCGGAAGCGGAGCGTTATTTACCGGATTTAATTGCCAAAATTGATGAAATTTTAGTTGCAAACGGGCTTGATAAAGAGGAAATTATCATCAGAATGACCGGCTGTCCGAATGGCTGTGGTCGCCCTTACCTTGGCGAAATCGGTTTGGTGGGGCGAGCGGTTGGGCGTTATAATTTATATTTAGGTGCTTCTTTTAAAGGGGAAAGATTGAATAAATTATATAAAGAAATGCTTGATGAAGAAGGCATTTTAAATGAATTGCGTCCGATCATTGAGCGATACGTGACAGAACGATTTGAAGAGGAGCGATTTGGCGATTTTACCATTCGTAAAGGGTATGTAAAAGCGACAACGCATGGATTGAATTTTCACGCTTAAAAACCGCAAAATGTAAAATTTAAATGTAAAAATTTTGCGGAATACCCATTTATTATGAATTCAACGATTAATCGAAATATTACCTCTACCAATACATTATATCCAATTTTTATAAAATTGGAACAATTTGATGTATTAATTGTCGGAGGAGGTAATGTGGGATTGGAGAAAATTACATCGGTACTGAATAACAGTCCGCGCACGAGAGTGACGTTGATAGGCGAAAGTATTCTGCCTGACATTCAAACATTTGCAGCAGGTTTTGAAAATGTGCAGTTGATTGAAAAAGTATTTGAAGCAGAGGATTTAAATAATAAAAATTTTGTAATTATTGCAACGGATGATAAAGAATTAAATAGAAATATCAAGATTTTAGCAGAGTCAAGAGGTATTTTATCAAATGTAGCTGACACACCTAATTTATGCGATTTTTATTTAAGTTCGATTGTACAAAAAGGTGATTTAAAAATTGCAATTTCAACCAATGGAAAATCTCCAACCATTGCAAAAAGATTAAAAGAAACATTTAGTGAATTATTACCCAATGAATTGGATGAAATATTGCAAAATATGCATCAGATTCGGGGTAAATTAAATGGAAATTTTTCGCATAAAGTAAAGGTACTCAATCATTTAACCCGTGCGCTTGCCATCAGTCCAGATGCAGTGGATACACGCGCTGCCCGTAACTGGCGGCATGTGGCAACTATTGCCATTGGCGCATTTGGAGTGTTATTACTTGCCAATATCCTATTTGCGACGGGATTACATGAGCAGGTGAAGCCGCAATTCTGGTTATTCCTAGCAGTCGGATTTTTGGCGCAGATGGTGGATGGCTTGCTGGGCATGGGTTATGGCGTGACTTCGGCGATTGGTTTGATGACGTTGAATGTCAATATCGCGGCGATTTCAGCGTCCATTCACACCGCAGAAATTTTTACAGCGGGCGCTTCCGGTTACAGTCATTACAAATTTGGTAATATTAATAAAAAATTATTAAAAGCATTATTAATTCCGGGCGTTTTGGGGGCTATCGCAGGTGCATTATTACTCATGTGGCTCGATGTAAATGGCGCAAAATTTGTAAAACCGTTCTTAGCGGCGTACATGATGATATTGGGCATCCGAATATTAATGCGGGCATTTAATAAAAACGACACCACCAAGAAAAAAGTAAAAAATGTGGGCTGGCTGGCAGGCGCAGGTGGCTTCCTGGATTCCTTTGGCAGCGGGGGCTGGGGACCCTTAGTTACCGGAACATTAATAACGAAAGGAAAAACGCCGCGTTATGTAATAGGATCGGTAAGTTTGACGGAATTTTTTGTAACATTAGCCAGCGCTATTACATTTTTTTCAGTTTTAGGAATTCAGCATTGGCAAGTTATTTGGGGATTAATTATAGGCGGTGTAATGGCAGCGCCAATTGCAGCGCGGCTGGTCGGAAAATTGCCAACCAAACACATGTTTTTAGGCGTTGGGATTATCATAATTATATGGAGTTTAAATATTTTTTTGAGAATGTTGTTGTAAGAAGTAGTTTATTAGTCGATAGTCAAATAGTCAATTAAGTTGATAATCTGATTTATTATAAAATATCATATCGTTAGAATTTATCATTTTTATTTGAAATAGAATAATAAGCATTACTACTTGATACCTTTTATCTTCGAACTTGTTTAAAATTGATAAAAAACATTAATGTCAGTCAATAAATGAGTCGTTTTTGCAATCTGCCAAAAAAAAACAAAGGAATCCCTTCGAGGGTGCCTTCGTGGCGAAATTAGATGCTTTATCAACGATACCAGTTGGTTTATATATTGAAAAATGTTTAATTTTAAACAACATGAAAATTAAAAAAGGGGAAATCTGGGAGTTATGCCAAACAAGATTACTTGGCGTGGCGGTCTCCCAGGTTTTGCTGGTTTTTGGAGAAAAATACAGGGATTAATCGTTTGCGAACAAATTGATTATCAGAAAAATAAATAAGGATGTAGATTGTTTTATATGGATTTTTTCATCCAATTTGTCACTTTGACTGTTGGAATGATGAAAAGTTTAATTTGAAAAATAAATTTGCGCGAATGAATGCTGTTTTGATAAAAAAATTCGGGGATGTTGACAATTTGTACATCGGCGCTTATCCGCCACCGTCGCTGGGTGATCAAGAAATATTGGTGAAAGTGCACGCCACTGCCCTGAATCGCGCCGACCTGCTACAGCGAGCAGGAAAATACCCACCACCACCTGGCGAAAGTGAAATATTAGGGTTGGAAATGGCGGGCGAGGTAGTCGAAGTTGGCACGGCTGTGCGCAAGTGGCAAGTTGGAGATCGAGTTTGTGGTTTGCTGGGCGGCGGAGGCTATGCGGAGTTGGCGGTCATTCACGAAGAAATGGTATTGCCTATTCCCGATTTTATGAATTTTGAAGCAGCCGCAGCCATTCCCGAAGTATTCCTCACGGCTTTTCAGGCTTTGCATTGGCTGGCAAAATTACAAGCCCAGGAATCGGTGCTCATTCATGCAGGTGCGAGTGGTGTGGGCACTGCCGCTATTCAAATCGCAAAACAATCGAACGCAATCATTTTTGTAACAGCATCTGCTTCCAAACACGATTTTTGTAAAACTTTGGGTGCAAATGAAGTGATTGATTATCAAAAAGATAACTTTGAAACGCTTGTGCTGGAAAAGACAAATGGAAAGGGCGTCCATATCGTGATAGATTTTATTGGAGCCTCTTATTTTCAACAGAATTTAAATGTGTTGCAAATGGATGGTCGCCTGGTGCTACTGGCGCTCATGGGCGGCACCAAAGTCAATGAATTGCAAATCGGTAATATTTTGCGGAAACGCTTACAAATATTGGGCTCTACGCTGCGTAACCGTTCGTTGGATTACAAAATTGCTTTGACACGCGATTTTCGATTATTCGCTTGGGAATTATTTGAAAAAGGAATTTTACAACCAGTTGTTGATAAAGTGTTTGATTGGAAAGAGGTTGCCGAGGCGCACCGTTACATGGAAAGCAATCAGAATAAAGGAAAAATTGTGATGAAGATAAGTTGAAAGGTTGAAAAGTAGAAAGGTTGAAGGGTTGAAATCAATTTTTCAACCCTCTAATCTTTACTTCGCCGCGATTGGCTTCGCATCTGTCGCAGTAGAAACGGGCACGGATTTGCAATTCCAAATTGGATTGTAGCCGTTATCCTCGCCGCCGTATTCGCATACTTGTACGTTGTTCGTTTGTTTGCCTGCGGATGCCACCACAAATTTCTTGCGGTACAACTCCGTCTTGGTGCTGTATTCAGCCTGATAGACACGTTCCAAACCACTGCCGTTCCAGTAAAAAAATGCTTTATCTACGCCCGCCAAACAACCAATGGTCATGGCGCTCGTCTCAATAATCGTCAAACCTGGAATCGCCTGGCTGCGCATCACTCGGAGCATGGCACTCGCGTCACAGTCTTCAAAAATGCACAAACCTGGCACGATGGCACGACTCACTACACGGTTGTTTTGCAACACACACACTTCTGCTTTGATGTCCGTCGGTTTTTTGCGGGTTTGTCTAGAAACGCCCAACATGATAAATTCTGGGTAGTTGTCGCCGGTGATGTCAGCTTCGCGCCAACCTTTTGCAATATTTGCCCCCCACACATAGCCAATGAAGGGTTTTCCTTGTGCGTCTTTACCTTTTACATGGTACCAAAAATCGCCATAACCGTTGATCTCAGCGGTTGGAAGTGCTTGATTGCCATATGCAATGTTCGTGATCGCATGTCCGATGGGTAGTTGGGTCACAATCGCAGCGTTGGAAGTAGGTGCTTTGCGGATGTTTGCATTTTCAGAAAAGATGTAAAGCGTTGTTCGGTCACCGTAGAGTTGGTCCACTTGCGAACGCTCGTGGAACCATTCAAAAAAATTGCCGTAGTCTTGCGACACAAAAAGGCTTTGTGCACTGTTTGGGACAGCCTGATAGACAAGCAATGTTGCTAATAACAAATTGACTCTCATGGGAATAGGTTTAAGGGATGAAGCGATATGTTCTGATTCTTTTTCAACATATTGGGATTATAAAATATTGTTTAACATATGAAAAAATTACGCATTAATCTTCAAATGGAAAACCTGCCTTTCATTCTAAAAGGTATTCCTTTTCAGATAAGTTCAATATTTTTTCAATAAAATAAGTAAGCGAATAGCCAAAAACTATTTCGGAAAAAATTTAAAGTATAGAACAAAGCTCATTTAAACTTTACACCGCCGTGTTATTTGTTTTGACGTAGGATTTTGAAAAAAGTAACGAATTATGGTTCTTTTTTTTTCCAAAATTTTAAAAAGTGGAGCTGACCTTTATTTGTAAAACGATTGTCGCGTAAGAAATGCTGTCCTTGTTGCGGCTACTTTTTGCCATATTTTTCAAAAATATCCATGGTAAGAAAACCCTGACGCGCAGCGTCGAGTGCGGCTTCGCGGTAGCTGCGCACGAGCTTGATATTGTCCAGATCAGCTTCCTCAATGACGCGCAAAGTGCGCAAGGTGCGGCGTTCGTTTTTAACATCGTGGATATAAATGGCTTGCACTTGCTCCGGAAAAGCTTTGGCAATGGTGAGGTAAATATCGGTGTCTTTTTCGCCGCTGTCACCAATGAGAATAAAGGGTAAGTCTGGGTACATTTTTAAAATGCGCACAGCACTGGCAATTTTGTGTCCGCGGTATTGCTGCTGCAATTGTTCAAACAAAAAACGGCTGGGCAGCGGACCCATGTCGCGCAAGAGCAGCGGACCTTTGGGCAAGTCATTGATTTTGACAAAATCTTCAAGAAAGTCATACAAATTCCAGGGGCTTTTTGAAACGTAAAAAATCGGATTCTCGCCCTTTCCCGTTTTGCCGTGCCGCAAACCTTGAAAAAAAGCTTCTACTTCGTGAAAAGTTTGGCGTTTGGCAGCATTTTTAAAAAAAGTAAGGTAAATCATTTTCAACTTCAGCAGTGATGTCACTTCCGTGATGAGAATCGTGTCGTCAATGTCACTGATAACGCCAAATTCTGCATTTTTTGGAATTAAAATCTCCGCTGAGGCATTCAAATTCAACTCGCGCCGTCGTGTGCGTAGCAATTTTATTTTGACTTTTTCCCAGATTTCGCCTTCGTTGTTAAGCGGAATTTTCAACGCTTCATCCAAATAAAAATAACCCTCGCGGTCGGTTTTCAGGTCAAATGTATTTTCACCAATGGTAATTTCCAGTGTTGCCCGACGGATTTCTGCACTACCAAAACGTTTGTAATTGTTCACCAAATTTCGCCAGAGCGTATCCTCTGGTGTGGTATGAATCACTTTATTTTTGAGTACCCGACCTTGCAAAAAAACGTGCGCCCGATTGCCATAGCCTCGATAAGCCGCCACCGTGATGGGGGATTGACCAAACAGGCTCAGAAAAAGCTTAAAATAATACCGAAGATGAGCCAATAAAAGAAGAAGACCCCGCAATATTTCTAACCAAGCACGCTTCCACAGCGTCATGCTTTTGCTTTTTGCCGTTAAAATAGAAAATCTTTTGTGAAACCGAGTAGTATTTGGACGATTCCAAGGATTTAAAATTTCAATTGCCTCAAATTAAAGACCAATGATATTCATTCAACTGATCTGGTGACTGTTGAAGCGTTCCAGATCAGTTGATTTTTTTTAATATTAATTGGTAATCGGCGCTTCCCAGCTTATTTTAGGATGTTTTTTCGGGGCAGTGATGCCATTCAATACAATTCTATTTCCTTTAAATAGTCCAGCGTTTTCACTTGAATGGTTGTGGTCGAATGCGGTTTTACCATAATCACATCTGAATCTGCATGAAACGTGTATTTGCTTTCGTTTGCCAAAATAAATGGCGCGTCGCATTTGTTTTCAATCACGACATCCAGCACTGACGAAGGACCCTGATACGATGCTTTTTTAATCACCAAAGATGCCTGAATCAAAGGTGCCAGCCATTCCTCTCTGCCGATGAGCAAATTGTTGAAATAAGCAATTGTACGTCGATTTTTCAATCCATCCTGAATCGCTTCTGGCGTTCGATCAGTACCAAAAACCAGCGTCAGCGGGCGATGCCCTCCTTCCGGCACATTGTATTGCCAATCAACCAATCCGTGAATGTCAGAGGTGCCCATGATAGTGAGGTTGTTATCGAGCGCAATTTGCAGGGCTTCATCCGAATACGTCAGGTCGTTCACCACTTCGATGCCGTGCAGCAAATTTTCTTTTATCAACAAGCGATGAAAATCGGTCAGTGTTGCAATGCCATTAAAGCGCTGCGCCACCCAATTCGGGTGATTCCAAAACGTAAAACCGCCCTGGCGCTGTACTTCCCTAAACACTTCAAGCGAATCTTTAATTTGTAATTTATTGGCATCCTGAATGAAGATGGCATTCACGTGTCCTGGCGGCATACTCCGCGTGATCTCTGCACCATGTACGACGAGCAAATTGAAAGCTTTCGCAGCTTGCGTAGCAATGGCAAAAGAGCGATTGCGATCAGGGTGCGGAATGTCTGCCAAATGAGGCTGATACTCCAGGTGTTCGGTCAAAGAAATGGCGTCAATGCTATCTTTCAGCGCTTCCTCAACGCGTATGTTGGGCCACACACTGCCATCGGAAAAAACTGTGTGAATGTGAAAATCACATCTCAATGTGCGATAGCCAGGAATATCGGGGAAAATGATGGCGCGTCCGAACGCGTGTGAATGAGACTCTTGAGCAAACAAAGTGCTGACGAGCGCAAAACTCAATAAGGTTAATAGGTGTCGCATGGATGTTTGAAATTTAGTTGCGCAATGTTAAGGGTTGATTATTAACTGAATATTAAAATTAACGCTGTTTTAAAACTTCTTTCATTTGTTCTAGCAATTGCTGCCCTTCTTGCGAAAAACGACTCAAATTATATTTTGCTTCGCCCGATTGCGCCAGCACTAAAAATTTAAAATTATCGGCTAAAATTTCATCCGGGTGAATGATATACATGGTATTATCTTTAATTTGTTTAAAAAAATCGCCTTGCTCATTCACCGATAAAGGGCTGACGCCTTCGGTAGATGCAATGACAAAATATTGCTTATCCGATTCTTTTTGAATAGGATACACATTAAAATCAATGTAATCAAAATAATTTGCCCGGTCAGGAATCAACGTCGGAGCATTGGCTGTAATAATCGGCACCGCCAAAAGCGTATCGCCGGGTTGCTGCGCCAGACGTATAAAATAAGCAAAATCAATGCCATCCGGATTCAGCAATAAGCGTGACTGAATCGGGCTAGGCAACGTCAGTTCGCCGTTCAATTTTTGAAAACCAATGAGTTGGTATAAAGCTTCTCTTTTTGCAGGATTCAAACGGGAATAAATGTGAAAAACTTCGTGAATCAGCACTTCTCGCAACCCTTCGAGATTCGACAAACGCAACTCATTTGCCGGTATAATAATGCTATTTTCGCGGGTGTAATAAACCCCGTCGCCGTAGTGCCGCCCTTGGGTTTTAATGAGCTGAATTGTAGCAGGAAAAATGGTCGGTGAAATTTGATTGCACCAGGTTTGAATATCATTAAAAATAGTGGTGAGCCACTGCACCTCGTCCGGGCTGAAATGAGTCACATCTTCTTGTAAAAAGCGGCGGTAATCTTGCAGTACACTATCGCGTGAAACGCCCACCGAATAAGGCTTTTGCATTTGCAAAGACATGTCAAGCGGGGTGATTTTTTCAAAAAAATGCTCTTGTTCATCGCTTGTAATGACAAGCGCTGCCGCAGTGCTATCGAGCACGATAATTTTTTGTTTGCCAAAAAGTTGCAAATTTGATTTGCTCCCTTCATTTTTGCATTGGCAGAATAACAAAAGGGAACTCCCGACTGCCATTGACAGCCAAAAATTGGTACGAACAAGTAAAAACGACTTTTTGATTTGTAGCACTGTTATGTAGTTTAAATGAATGAATCACGTAAGTTTAGCCGGTCTTTTTTAGCGCATTCTTTCAGATTCTAAAATTTACTCGCTACACTTTTCGTTCAGAACTAGTTTTACATTCTTATTTTTTAACTATTTAATTTTTTCACATTATTTAATTTTTGTGTAATGAACATTTTTGTTGCAAAATTAAATTTTCAAACAAGCAGTGAAGACCTGCAAGAATTATTCGAGGCTTATGGCTCGGTTGATTCTGCAAAGGTAATTGTTGATCACTTCACCGGAAAATCAAAAGGATTTGCGTTTGTTGAAATGCCGAATGATGACGAGGCACAGGCAGCTATTGATGCTTTGAACGAGAGTGAACTGGACGGAAATACGATTGTAGTGAAAAAAGCGGAACCTCGCAAACCAGGCGGTGATCGTGGTGGCTTTGGCGGTGGCGGCAGTCGCGGTGGTGGCGGTGGCTACGGTGGCGGCAGT